>DATIYN010000075.1:0-2895 GCA_035517595.1 Burkholderiales bacterium | reverse complement strand
TCGCGTGGTGGCTCCGAGATTGGCGCCGCAGGGACCACGACCGGCGGCGCGGGCGGCTCGAACGCCGGTGCTGCGGCGACTATCATCGGTGGCGCGGGCGCTGCGGCGATCGCAGTGGACGGTTCGGTACGGCCGTCGACGATCGCGGCGAGCTCGATCTCGCCTCCGGTGCGCAGGGCGATCCTGCCGGCCTCCACGCTCGCCGCGGAGGCGTTGACCGCATCTGGCTTCACGAGGAGCGCGAGCATGCGGCGCACGCTCGCCGAGGCCAGATTGCCGAGCAGGAGCGGCCGGCGCTCCGGGGCCTTGATCTCGATCTGCAGTCCGGGCGCCGCGGTGTCCGAAACTTGCAGTGTGCTGCCTGCTGCGAGGACGAGCGCCGCCCGTGCGGGCAACGTGCGGCCCGGCGCTTCGGGCGAGATGATGAACAGGCGCCCGGTTCCCGAAAGACCCAGAGCGCCGGCGCTGAGCGGCGCCTTGGGCAGCGTGAGCGACGAAACGACCA
The DNA here is from genome assembly GCA_035517595.1 of Burkholderiales bacterium. Taxonomy (GTDB): domain Bacteria; phylum Pseudomonadota; class Gammaproteobacteria; order Burkholderiales; family SG8-39; genus RBG-16-66-20. Next base: position 2,390 of record DATIYN010000075.1, on the reverse strand, counting down.
GCCGCGCGACCTCATTCGGCGCCGGCGCGAACTGCGCATTGCCGCCGAAGATGTAGCGCCACCCGGTGCGGCCGACCGTGGCTCCGGCAAGCCCGTCGCCAGCCCAGGCTTCGACTTCCGCGGCGTTGCGCAGCCACACGATCTCGAGCGGCGTGCCGAGCGCCCGCTGCAGGCCGGCCACGACGCCGGTGGACTGCGCGCGCTCTATGATGGCTTGGGGAGTGGGCGCGCTCTGCGCGAGCGCGCCGAGCGCGGCCATGGCGCACGCCACGGCCACACCTGCCTGCATCGCACGTACCCCCAGCCGCTCGCCCATTCCCTCCCCCGAGGTCGGTGAGCGCCTAGTTTACGCGCCTCAGGTGCGGAGGACGACTTTCCCGGTCACCTGCCGCGCAGCCATGAGCTTCAGCGCCTGCGCCGCCTCGCCCAGCGCGAAGGTGCGCGAGACGTGGGGATGCAGCCGGCCTTCCGTGTACCAGCGGCCGAGGCGCTCGAGCGTCGCCGCAAACTGCTGCGGCTCGCGGCGCACGAAATCGCCCCAGAAGACGCCGACCACCGAGGCACCCTTGAGAAGCGCGAGATTGAGCGGCAGCTTCGGGATCTCGCCTGCCGCGAAGCCGACGACGAGGTGGCGCCCGCGCCAGGCGATCGAGCGGAACGCAGGCTCGGTATACGGGCCGCCGACGGCGTCGTAGATGACGTCCGGCCCCCTGCCGCCCGTCAGCATCTTGATGGCCTCGCGCAGGTCCTGGCGCGCGTAGTCGATGGTCGCGTCGGCGCCATGCTCCTGGCACACGGCAAGCTTTTCCGCGCTCGAGGCGCAGGCGATGACGCGCGCGCCGATCGCCTTGCCGATTTCGACCGCCGCGAGCCCGACGCCGCCCGCCGCGCCCAGCACGAGGAGCGTTTCGCCGGCGCGCAGGGCCGCGCGGTCGCCGAGCGCGTGCTCGGAGGTGCCGTAGGCGAGGAGGAATGCCGCAGCGGCTTCGAACTCCATGCCGCGCGGCATGGGTAGAAGTCGCCCTGCCTCGACCCTGACCTCCTCGGCGAACGCGCCGTAGGTCGTGAAGGCCATGACGCGATCGCCGGGCTTGAAGGCGCTCACGCCGGGGCCCGCCTCCTTCACGATCCCGGCGAGCTCACTTCCAGGCGAAAACGGCAGCGGCGGCTTGAACTGGTACTTGTTCTGGATGATGAGGACATCGGGAAAGTTCAGGCTCGCCGCCTTCACGCTCACCACCACCTCGCCGGGCCCGGCCTGCGGCGAGGGCAGCTCCTCGACGACGAGGCTCTCGGGCGGCCCGTACTGTTTGCAGAGGACAGCTTTCATCGACATAGAATGCCACATGCGCGAAGGAAGACTGACGGTGGAAAAACGCGGCGCCGTGGGCTGGATGATCTTCGACCACCCCGAGCGCAGGAACGCGATCAACGGCGCCATGTGGCGCGGCATCCCGCCGGCCATGGAGGATCTCGAGGGCGATCCGCAGATCCGCTGCGTGGTGTTCCGCGGCGCGGGCACGGAGGCCTTTGCCGCCGGCGCCGACATCTCCGAGTTCGAGAAGGTGCGCTCGGCCCAGGGTGCGGTCGCGGAGTACGACGCGCTCCTCGACCGCGTGCTGCACGCCATCCAGGACGCGCGCAAGCCCTCGATCGCGATGATCCACGGCTATTGCATCGGCGGTGGCCTGGAGATCGCGCTCGCCTGCGATCTGCGCTACTGCGGCGAATCGGCGCAGTTCGGGATCCCGGCCGCCAGGCTCGGCCTCGCGTACAACGTCGAGGGGCACAAGCGCCTCATCGAGACCGTCGGCCACGCGCGCGCCCGGGAGATCATGTTTCTCGGTCGCCGCTACCCGGCCGCCGAGGCGCTGCAGATGGGGATGGTGGAGCGCGTGCTCCCCGACGCCGAGCTCGAGCGTTTCGTGGCCGATGCCGCTGCGACGCTCGCGGAGAACGCGCCGTTTTCCATCGCCAACTCCAAGACGATCATCGAGGAGTACGTCAAGTCTTCCGGCGCGCCCGATGCCGGCCGGATGCAGCAGGCGATCGAGCGCTGCGCGCGCAGCGAGGACTACGCCGAAGGCCGCAAAGCCTTCATGGAAAAGCGCAAACCTGTCTTCAAGGGGCGCTGATGAAGGCCGGGAAGCTCAGGGTCCGGTCCATCCGCGCGCGTGCCGTGGCGGTACCGATGAAGCGGCCGTTGCACACCAGCATCGCTGCGGTGACGACGGCGCCGCTCCTGCTCCTCGACCTGCAGACCGACGGCGGCGCCGTCGGCCGCAGCTACCTCTTCGCGGTCAACAGGGCGCATCTCGCGCCGCTCGCGAAGCTGGTGGAGGCGATGGCCGAGATGGTCAAGGGTGACGCGCTCGCGCCGTTCGAGATCG
>DATIYN010000074.1:0-27789 GCA_035517595.1 Burkholderiales bacterium | reverse complement strand
GTCTCGTACATGACCTTACGTGCTAACCGCGAGTACACTTCCCAGCGCATTTGCACCCAGACGCCGCCCAGACCTTCGTTGCCCCTACGGCAGAAGTTCACCTGCATGCCACGGATGACTGCGCCTACATCGAAGTCAGCGGCAGGTGGCGTCGCCGGTTTCTCCTCAAACAGCGACTCATTCTGGCCCAGGCGCGGATAACCCGCTTTGGACAATTCCGAATGAAAAGTAGGGCCAATCAGGCGCATGACGCCGTCGGCAAACCGCTGAGTAATCGTGATAGGGCTCTTACCGCTGCAGAAAACGCCTTCCTGAAATTCGCCGACACGCTTGTTAAGCGGTATCACAACCCGAGACCTGCGGTACATCGCCGTCTTGATCGGGCTGCGGCCCGCGACCGAGATCGCGGCCGGCGCCTCCGCCGCCTTCACGGCGGCCGGGTCGGCGCGCGCGGGCCCGGCGCACGCCGCGAGCAGCAGGCCCAGCGCGGCGAGGATCGGAGTTCGGCGGGTTGCTTCCATGGCGAATTCCGGTAGCCTAGCGCAAACGGCCATGGCGAGAAAACTCCCCTGCAGCCTGCTCGCGCTCGGCGTCGTGCTCGCCGGCTGCGCCGGCGACGTGCGCTGGACCAAGCCCGACACCGACGAGGCGAAGATGGCCGAGGACATGGCGTTCTGCCGCAAGCAGGCGCAGGCCATGTACGGCGGGGCAGCCGCGTCGCTCCCGCCCGCCCCGATGGATCCCCGCTTCGGCCCCACCGGCCCCAGCCAGTCCGAACGCGTCATGCAGGAGAGCCAGGCTGTCGGCACCTGCATGCGCGGCAGGGGCTACACGCTGATCACCGTAGAGAAGAAGTAACGCGCCGCTGCGCGTTCCGGCACGCGCTACGGAGCGTCCTTCACTTCGTGGCTCGCCGGCCGCGCCTTCAGGCGCAGCTCGGTGAACTCGGCGCGCTCGCGCGCCGCGTTGCGGTAGGCCTGGTCGCGCCCGGGCAGGTACTGCGGCGGCCAGTGCTGGCCCGCGTCCTGGTACCAGGCCGAGGCCTGCAGCGTGAAATAGGGATCGGCGAGGTGCGGCCGGCCGAGCGCGACGATGTCCGCCTTGCCCGAGGCGAGCAGCGTGTTCACCTGGTCCGCGGTGGTGATCGCGCCCACGGTCATGGTGGCGATGCCGGTCTCGTTGCGCACCCAATCGGCGAACGGCGCCTGGTACATGCGCCCGTAGACCGGGCGCTGCTGGGGCACGGTCTGGCCCGTGGAGCAGTCGACGAGGTCGCAGCCCGCGTCCTTCAGCATCCTCGTGAGCGCGACCAGGTCCTCGCCCGAAAGCCCGCCCGGCGCCCAGTCGGCGGCGGAGATCCGGACGGCGATCGGCTTGTCACTTGGAAATTGCTTTCTGCAAGCCGAAAACACGGCCAGGGGAAATCGCATCCTGTTCTCGATCGAGCCGCCGTATTCGTCGCTGCGCCGGTTCGTGAGCGGCGAGAGGAAGCTCGCGAGCAGGTAGCCGTGCGCCATGTGAACTTCGAGCATGTCGAAACCCGCCTCGTCGGCCAGCCGCGTCGACGTTTCGAACTGCCGCACGATCGCCTTCATGTCGTCGGCGGACAGCTCGCGCGGAACCTGCGAAACGCCCTCGGCGTAGGGTATCGGCGAGGCCGAGACGACGGGCCAGTTGCCGTGCTCGAGCGGCTGGTCCATGTGCTGCCAGCCGAGCTGCGTCGAGCCCTTGCGCCCCGAGTGGCCGATCTGCAGGCACAGCTTCGCCCGCGAATTCGCGTGGCAGAAGTCCACGATGCGGCGGAACGCGTCGCGCTGCGCCGCGTTCCACAGCCCCGTACAGCCGGGCGTGATCCGGCCCTCCGGCGACACGCAGGTCATCTCCACGAAGACCAGGCCCGCGCCGCCGATCGCGCGCGAGCCCAGGTGCACCAGGTGCCAGTCGCCCGGCACCCCGTCCACGGCCGAATACTGGTCCATCGCGGACACGGCGACACGATTCGCCACCGTCATGCCGCGCAGCCGGAACGGCGTGAACATCGGCACGGGGGGGTCGGCGAGGTCGACGTCGAGCCCCTGCGCCCTGGCGTTGTTCGCGAACCATTGCCGGACGTCGCGCACGAAGCCCGGGTCGCGCAGCTCCAGGTTCTCCCAGGTGATCTGCTTGGAGCGCGACATCACGCCGAAGGCGAACTGCAGCGGATCCATGCCCCAGTAGCGACGCATGTGCTCGAACCAGGCGAGCGAGACGTTGGCCGCGTGCTGGGTCTTTTCTACCTCCTCACGTCTTTGGGTGTCATAGACGTTCAGGGCTTTCCCCAGGGAATCTTGAGAACGAACTGCTTCAAACAGTGCGATGGCATCTTCCATCGCCAACTTGGTGCCGGAGCCGATCGAGAAGTGCGCGGTCGCCTTGGCGTCGCCGACGAGCACCGCGTTGCCTCTCACCCAGGTCTGGTTGGTGATGGTCGGGAAGTTGCGCCAGACCGAGCGGTTGGCGACGAGCTTGTGGCCGGCGAGCTCCGCGGCGAACACGCGCTCGAGCGTCGTCAGCATCGCCGGCTCGTCTTTCGCGTCGAAGCCGAAGTTCCTCCAGGTGGCCTCGTCCGTCTCGATCACCCAGGTGCTGCGGCCGGCCTCGTACTGGTAGCAATGCGCGAGGATGATGCCCTCGGGCGTCTCGCGGAAGAAGTACTTGAAGGCGTCCAGCGGCCGCGTCGAGCCGAGCCAGGTGAACTTGTTCGGCCGCAGGTCGACGCTCGGCCGGAAATGGTCCCTGTGCCGTTCCCTGATCCTTGAATTGATTCCATCCGCGACCACGACCAGGTCCGAATCGGGCAGCTCGTCCAGATCGTTCACTTCGTGCTGGAATCGCAGCTTCACGCCGAGCTCGCGGCAGCGGTCGTGCAGGATGTGCAGCAGCGCCACGCGCGAGCAGCCGCAGAAGCCGTTGCCGCCCGAACGCAGGGTGCGGCCCTTGTAGACCACGTCGACGTCGCCCCAGTAGGCGAACCGGCGCCGGATCATCTCGTACGAGGGCCCGTCGCAGGCCTTGAAGGCGTCCAGCGTCTGGTCCGAGAACACCACGCCGAAGCCGAAGGTGTCGTCGGGGCGGTTGCGCTCGTGGACCGTGATGTCCCAGCGCGGCCACGCCTTCTGCGCGAGCAGCGCGAAGTACAGGCCGCCCGGACCGCCGCCGATCACCGAGACCTTCACGGCACCACCGCCGTGGTCTCGATCTCGACCATGGCCGCATCCTCGACGAGCGCGCCGACCTGCAGCACCGCCATCGCCGGGTAGTGCCGGCCCATGAGCTCGCGCCAGGCCGCGCCGACCTCGTTCAGCGCGCCGAGGTACTCGCGCCTGTCGGTGACGTACCAGGTCATGCGCACGACGTGCTCGGGCTTCGCGCCCCCCTCGGCGAGCACCGCGAGCGTGTTCTTCAACACCTGACGGAACTGCCCGGCGAAGCTCCGATCCTCGACGATGCCCTGCGCGTTGCAGCCGATCTGTCCGGCGACGTAGATCGTCGTGCCGCCGCGCACGGCGAAGCCGTTGGCGTAGCCCCTGGGCTTGGCCCAGCCGGGCGGCTGCAGAAGTCTCATCATGACGGCGTCCTCAGCTTGAAGCGCTGCAGCTTGCCGGTCTCGGTGCGCGGCAGCGAATCGATGAACTCGACCGCGCGCGGGTACTTGTACGGCGCGATGTTCCGCTTCACGTGCTCCTGCAGCCCCTTCTTCAGGTCCTCGCCGGCGGCGAAGCCCTGCTTCAGCACCACGAACGCCTGCACGATCATGCCGCGCTCCGCGTCCGGCTTGCCTACCACCGCGCACTCGGCCACGGCCGGGTGCGTGAGCAGCGCGCCCTCGACCTCCGGGCCCGCGATGTTGTAGCCCGCCGAGATGATCATGTCGTCGGTGCGCGCCTGGTAGAGGAAGTAGCCGTCCATGTCCATCACGTAGGCGTCGCCCGTGAGGTTCCAGCCGTTCTGCACGTAGCTCTTCTGGCGCTCGTCGGCAAGGTAGCGGCAGCCCGTGGGGCCCTTGACCGCGAGGCGGCCGATCTGCCCGGGCGCGCAGCGCTCGCCGTTCTCGTCCAGCACCGCGGCGCTGTAGCCCGGGATCGCCTGCCCCGTGGCGCCGCGCTTCGCGTGCTCGGGCGCGTGCGAGATGAAGATATGGATCAGCTCGGTCGAGCCGATGCCGTCGATGATCTCGATGCCGCTCTCCCGCTTGAAGAGCTGGCGCGTCGCGTCCGGCAGCGCCTCTCCCGCCGAGACGCACTTCTTGAGCGAGCGCAGGTCGTAGTTCTTCCAGATCCCGGCCAGCGCGCGGTACATGGTCGGCGCGGTGAACAGGATCGTCGCGCGGAATTTCTGCACGGATTCCAGCAGCGTCGCGGGCGTGAGTTTCTCGACCAGCGCCGTGCTCGCGCCGAAGCGCAGCGGGAAGCACAGCAGGCCGCCCAGGCCGAAGGTGAACGCGAGGGGCGGCGTGCCGATGAACACGTCGTCCCGGCCCGGCTTGAGGCAGGAGCGCGGGAAGCAGTCGCACATCGCGATCACGTCGCGGTGGAAGTGCATCGTGCCTTTCGGCTTGCCCGTGGTGCCCGAGGTGAACGCGATCAGCGCGACGTCCTCCGCGGCGGTATCGACGTTGTCGAAGATGCTCGATTGGCTTTGGATCTGCTTGTCCGTCTCGTCGTCATACCAATACTTGATGAATTTCAGAGTGGGACAGGAGGGCAAGGCCAGTTTCAACTCCTCGTCCAACCGCTTATCGCAGAGCGCGTGCGTGATCTGCGCCTTGTTGACGATCTCGGTGAGCTCCTTGGCGCGCAGCAGCGGCATCGTGCCCACGCAGATCCCGCCCGCCTTGAACACGCCCAGCCAGCTGGCGGCCATCATCGGGTTGTTCGGTCCGCGCAGCAGCACGCGGTTGCCGGGCACGAGTCCCATCTCGCGCACCAGCAGGTTGGCGATGCGGTTGGCCTGCGCCTGGAGCTGCCGGTAGCTGCACTCCCCGTCCGGCGCGCGGATGGCGATGCGTTCCCCATGGCCCGCCTTCACCATGTCGTCGAGGAGCACCGCGGCGCAGTTCAAGCGCTCGGGGTACTGCAGCTCGGGCAGGTCGAATCGGAACTCCGGCCACTCGTCCTTCGGCGGCAGGTTGTCGCGCGCGAAGCGGTCGACGTGCGCCGACCTCATCTCAGTCGCCCTCGAAGACGGGCTTCTTCTTCGCCGCGAAGGCCTCGAAGGCGCGGCGGAAGTCCTTCGTCTGCATGCAGACCGCCTGCGCCTGCGCCTCCATTTCGATGGCCTCGTCGACGCCCGCGTTCCACTCCTGGTGCAACATCGTCTTGGTCATCGCGTGGGCGAATGTGGGCCCGGCGGCGAGTTCCCGGGCAGATTGCATCGCGAGATCCAGGGCGCGGTCGCCCACGCGATTGAAGAAGCCCCACGCCAGGCCCTCCTCCGCCGACATCGAGCGGCCCGAGTAGAGCAGCTCCGCGGCGCGGCCCTGGCCGATGATCCTCGGCAGCATCGCGCAAGCGCCCATGTCGCAGCCGGCGAGGCCCACGCGGGCGAAGAGGAAGGCGACCTTCGCGTCGGGCGCGCCGCAGCGCAGGTCGGCCGCCATCGCGAGGATCGCGCCCGCGCCGGCGCAGACGCCCTCGACCGCGGCGATCACCGGCTGCGGGCAATGGCGGATCGCCTTCACGAGGTCGCCCGTCATGCGCGTGAACTCGAGCAGCTGCGGCATCGCCATCTTCGTGAGCGGCCCGATGATCTCGTGCACGTCGCCGCCCGAGCAGAAATTCCCGCCGGCTCCGGTCAGGACAATTGTCTTGACGTCACTTTGGCATTGCATCGCAAGGAACAGATCTCGCAATTCCGCATAGGACTCGAACGTGAGCGGGTTCTTGCGCTCGGGTCGGTTGAGCGTGACGACGCCCACCTTGCCCTCCTGCCGCCAGAGGAAGTGCTTCGGCTGGATCATGCTTTCCTCTCCAGGGTGACCTGCTTGACCTTGCCCAGCAGCCGGTAGGTGTCGGCGCGCTCGCGGCGCGCGAGGCCCGCGAGCAGATCCACGATCCACTCCTCGTGCGCGCGCGCCATCTCGGCGAAGGCCTTGCGGCCGGCTCGCGTGAGGCGCACGCGGCAGGCGCGCCGGTCGGCGGGCTCGGGCGCGCGCTCGACCTGGCCGGCGCGCTCGAGCTGGTCGACGATGCCGGTGACGTTGCCGCCCGTGACCATCAGGTGGCGCGACAGCTCGTTCATCTTGAGCCCGTCCGGATAGCGCCAGAGCTGCGACATCAGGTCGAAGCGCGGCAGCGTGGTGTCGAAGCGCGCGCGCAGGCGCGCGCGCACCGCGCGCTCGATGATCTGGGTGCAGGTCAGCAGGCGCAGCCAGAGGCGCAGCGCCTGGTGGTCGTCGCTGCGCGCCGCGGTCTCGCGGTCCATTGTTTACTCAAGATTTAAATAGATTAAATCTAAATTAACTCAGAGACCGCGTCGCCGCAAGCCGCGCCGCAGCACGATCGCGCGCGCGGCCCCCTGCACCGCGACTGCCACGGCGACCGCCGCGGTGAAGGTCGCAGCCACGCCCTCGGAGGGCAGCAGGAGCGCGACGGCGACGCAGAACGCGAGGAAGGCGTAGAAGCCGCCCGTCATCGCGCGCAGCATCGCGACCACGAAGCCCGGGCCGTTGGCGCGATGCGAAAAGACGGCGAGCACCGAGCTGAATACCGGGAACACCGCGAGCAGGCCGGTCCAGGCCGGTCCAACCGACTCTGCGACCGCGGTGACCGTGAGCACCATGCCCGCGCCCGCCGCCATGCGCAGCGCGAGCTCGTGCGGCGGCACCGCGGACGCGCCCCACTTGCCGCGCGGCTTCGGGAACAGGCGCGGCGCGAGCACGAGCAGCGCGAGCGAGATCGCGAGCGAGCCGGCGAGCGTCGGCGGCACGCGCACGAGCACGGCGACCGCGGCGAGCCAGGCGAGCGCCGCGCACAGCCAGGCGCCCGGCCAGCGCAGCCGGAGGCAGGCCCACGCGTAGGCGATGCCGAAGACGAGCGCGGCCGACACCGCGGAAAGCGCGAACACCGCCGCCGGCACCGTGAAGTCCGCGCCGCGCTCGAGGGCGAGGAAGAACAGGATCGGGCCGGTGAGCGACGGAAACCCGGCGAGCCAGCCCGCGACGCCCGGTCCCCAGCGCCGGCCCGCCACCGAGATGGCGGCGAGCAGCGCCGGGACCAGGAGCAGTTTGAGAGCGAGCAGCAGGCGCGCGCGGGCGCCCTAGCGGGTGCCGGAGGACGTGAACTCGACGTCCGAGGCGTCGGGGCGCACGAAGTCCGTACCCGCGCATCCCGACAGCATCAGCGCCGCCGCCGCGAGCGCCCACCGCTTGAAGGTCTTGTGCATTTCCTGCTCCCCTGTGCCTGGTCTTGCCGGACTTCAGCGCCGCTCGGGCGGGATGCCCTTGATCGCGGCCGCGAACTTCGCATGCGCCTGCGGGTCGACCGGGCGGTGCTTCACCTTGGCGCTCGCCGGGTCCTTGCCCAGATAATTGTCGCCCTTCCAGTTGCGCGAGGGACGCACCGGCCGCGGCATGAAGCCGCCGCCGCAGTTGGGGCAGACGTTCCGGAGGACGTTCTGCACGCAGTCGCCGCAGAACGTGCACTCGTAGGAGCAGATCCACGCTTCCGCCGACTCGGGCGGCAGCGCGCGGTTGCAATGCTCGCAGGTCGGCCTGAGCTCAAGCATCGCCGCCGTCCTTGCGCTGCTGCGCGCTCATGATGCGCCACGACAGCACGCCGCTCGCGACCGCGATGCCGGCAAGGAACAGCCAGAACAGGGCGAAGCCGCGCGCGTCTTCCATCTGCTGCGGGTCGGCGATGTCGCCGAGCGACAGGAAGCCGTGCAGGGCGACTCCGAGGCAGACCAGGGCGAACGGCGCCGCCGCGAGGGCGGCGAACTTGGGCGAGACATGCACGGGAGCATTCTAGCGTTGGGCCGACGCCCACGCGTACACTTGCCGGACGACACGAGGAGGACGCGCGATGCTGTTCGAAACCACGATCGCGGGCAGCCTGCCCAAGCCGGGCTGGCTCGCGGAGACCGACAAGCTCTGGCCCGCCTGGCGCGCCGCGGGCCAGGACCTGGAGCGCGCCAAGCGCGATGCGACGCTGCTCTGGCTGAAGGAGCAGGAGGACGCGGGCCTGGACATCGTCACCGACGGCGAGCAGTCGCGCCAGCATTTCGTGCACGGCTTCCTCGAATTCGTCGAGGGCATCGATTTCGAGCACAAGGTGAAGATGGGCATCCGCGACAACCGCTACGACGCCATGGTGCCGGTGGTGGTCGCGCCCCTGAAGCTCAAGGGCCGGGTGCACCGCACCGAGGCGCTGCTGATGCGCGGGCATTCGAAGAAGAAGGTCAAGATCACGATGCCGGGGCCGATGACGATCGTTGACACGATCGCCGACCGCCACTACGGCGACAAGGTGAAGCTGGCGATGGCCTTCGCGGAGCTGCTCAACCAGGAGGCGCGCGCGCTCGAGAAGGACGGCATGGACGTGATCCAGTTCGACGAGCCGGCGTTCAACGTCTACATGAAGGACGTCACGCGCTGGGGCATCGACGCGCTGCACGCCGCGATCAAGGGCCTGCGCAGGGCCAAGACCTGCGTGCACATCTGCTACGGCTACGGCATCCAGGCCAACCTCGACTGGAAGCAGACGCTCGGCGACGAGTGGCGCCAGTACGAGCAGATCTTCCCGGCGCTCGCGAAGAGCCGGCTCGACCAGGTCTCGCTCGAGTGCATCCACTCGCACGTGCCGCCCGAGCTCATGAAGCTGCTCAAGGGCAAGGACGTGCTGGTCGGCGTCATCGACGTCGCCTCCGACAAGGTGGAGACGCCGCAGGAGGTGGCCAGGACGATCGGCCTCGCGCTCAAGTACGTGCCGAAGAAGCACCTCTTCCCCTGCACCAACTGCGGCATGGCGCCGATGGACCGCGAGATCGCCGTCGCGAAGCTGCGCGCGCTCGCCGCGGGCACCGCGCTCGCGCGCAAGCGCTACCGCTGACGCGTCACCGCCGCCCGACGTCGCGGCCCGGCTACAGTCGGCGTCGAAACTCGGGGGCCGGGCGCGGTCCAATCTTCAGTACGCACAAGGAGGCGCACATGAAGACGACCACGTTCAGGAACGCGACGATGATCGCGCTCGTCGCGGGCGCGCTCGCGGGTTGCGCGGGCACCGCGAAGCAGGAGAGCACCGGCGAAGTGCTCGACGACAGCGTCATCACCACCAAGGTGAAGAGCGCGCTGCTCACCGAGAAGGGCGTCGACAGCACGGCGATCAGCGTGGAGACCTTCAAGGGTCGCGTGCTGCTCGCGGGCTACGTGAAAAGCCCGGATCAGCGCCAGCGCGCCGAAGGTGTCGCGCGGTCCGTCACGGGCGTAAAGGCCGTAAACAACCAGATCGAATTGCGTTAGGAGGCAGGTGATGACCAGGCGAATCGCACTCCCCCTCGTCGCCCTGCTGCTCGCGGCGGGCGCCGCCTCGGCCGCCGAAGTGCAGCTCAACCGCTACGTCGATTCCAGCGGCGGCAAGGACCCAGCGCTGCGCGAGGCCGGCGCGGCGCGCGCCGAGGCGAAGCGCGGCGTCCTCGGCAAGGAGGACAATCCGGCCGAGTTCGAGCGCAACCGCCTGGCGCGCTGCGACAGGCACACGGGCGAGGACCGCGAGCTGTGCATCCGCCGCATGAACGGCGAAGGCACGATCACGGGCAGCGTCGAAGGCGGCGGCATCCTGCGCGAGCTGCACGTCACCGTCCCCGCCGCCCGGTAGCGCAGCGAACGGGCTGCGGCGCGCGCCCGCCGCGCTAGCGCACGGCGGCCCGCCGACGCTCGCGGCGGAAGTGGCTCATCGCGAGCGCGAGCGCGGCCGCCTGCAGCGCCGCGCAGAAGTACAGCGGCGCGCCGAGGCGCCAGTCGCCCTGCGGCAGGTTCGACACCAGCGCGAGCAGCGGCGCGCCGAGCAGCGGCGCGACCACCGACATCAGGCTGTTCAGCCCGCCCACGGCGCCGAGCGCCTGGCCCTGGCTGCGCGGGTCGGCGGCGCTCGAGATGATGCTCTGGATCGAGGCCTGCACGGTGGCGCCGAGCACGTTGGCGAAGATCACCGCGATCAGCATCCAGCCCTCGGTCGCCGCGCCCCAGAGCAGGTAGGCCGCGAGCGACGAGGTGAGACCCATCACGGCCAGGCGCCGCACGCCGAAGCGCTTGAGCAGCCGGCCGAGCAGCAGGCCCTGCGTGAACGCCGAGACCACGCCCACGGCCGCGAGCGACCAGCCGTTCTCGCGCGGGCCCCAGCCGAACTTGAAGGTCGTGTAGAGCACCCAGGTGGTGTAGAGCACGAACTGCGCGAGCCCGTTGCAGGCGATCACGGCGACGAGGCGCCCTACGCCCTGCAGCTCGGCGAGGCCGCGAAACGCCTTCCAGGGCGTCGCCGCCTTCGGCACGAACGGACGGCGCCGCTCGGGCGGCAGCGACTCGGGCAGCACGAACCAGCCGTAGGCGAGATTCAGCAGCGCGAGGCTGCCCGCGGCGAAGAACGGGAGGCGCACGTCGAGCGCGCCGAGCAGCCCGCCGAGCACCGGCCCGAGGATGAAGCCGATGCCGAACATCGCCCCCAGCATGCCGAAGCGCCGGCCGCGGTCCTCGGGCGGCGTGATATCGGCGACGTAGGCGTTCGACACCGACATGTTGGCCATCAGCGCGCCGCTCACCATGCGCACCGCGATCAGCATCCAGAGCGCGGTGGCGAGGCCGGTGGCGAGGAAGCTGAGCGCGAGGCCGCTGAACCCGAGCAGCAGCACCGGCCGCCGCCCGTGCGCGTCGGACAGCGCGCCGAGCACGGGAGAGGCGAAAAAGTTGGCGAAGCCGAAGGAAAACGTCACCGCGCCGTACCAGAAGGCCTGGCCGGCCTGCGAGCCGGTGAACGTGCCCACCAGCGCCGGCAGCACCGGGATGATCAGGCCGATCGTCACCATGTCGATCAGCGTCACGGCCATGATGAAGGGCATGGCGGCCGTGCGATTGCTGCGCTGCATGCTTCGAAGGTTACACTGCGGCCCGATGAACGGCGGCGAGACGCTGGGGATCGCGGTGCTCGGCGCGGGCGCGGTGGGCTGCTACTACGGCGGCATGCTCGCGCGCGCGGGACATCGCGTCGTCCTGATCGGCCGGCCGCTGCACATGAACGCGATCGCCGGGGATGGGCTTCGATTTGAAACCAGGGAATTTTCAGAAGACATAAGGATGGAAACCAGCTCCTCGGCCGCCGCGGCGCGCGGCGCCAGGCTCGTGCTCCTTTGCGTCAAATCCGCCGACACCGAGGCGGCGGCCGCGCAGCTCGCGCCGCACCTCGACGCCGACGCGGTCGTCGTCAACCTCCAGAACGGCGTCGACAACAGCGAGCGGATCGAGGCAGTGCTGCGCGCAGGCCGGCTCCGGAATCCCGTCGTTCCGGCGGTCGTGTACGTCGCGACCGAGATGGCCGGCCCGGGACATCTCAGGCATCACGGACGCGGAGACCTGGTCATCGGCTCCGCGCACGCAGACATCAATCTGGAAATCAAGACTTGCTTCGAGGCGGCGGGCGTTCCGGTCGCCGTCTCGGACAACGTCGCCGGCGAGCTCTGGGGAAAGCTCGTCGTCAACTGCGCCTACAACGCGCTCTCGGCGATCGCGCAGCTGCCCTACGGCCGGCTCATCGAGGGCGCCGGCGTGCGCGAGGTGATGCGCGACGTGGTCGAGGAGACGCTCGCCGTGGCCCACGCGAGCGGCGCGCGCATGGCGCCCGACATGCTCGCGACCACCTACCGCATCGCCGGGGCGATGCCGAAGCAGTTCTCCTCCACCGCGCAGGACCTCGCGCGCGGCAAGACCACCGAGATCGACCACCTGAACGGCTTCGTCGTGCGCCGCGGCGAGGCGCTCGGCGTGCCGACGCCGGCCAATCGCGCGCTCTGGGCGCTCGTCAAGCTCGCGGAGAGCAGGAAGCGGGCCTGACCCCCTTTCCTTGCGCGCCTACAATCGCCGCATGCAAGGCCTCGCCTCGCTCAACGAGTACCTGCGCTTCACGGTCACGCTGGCGGCGGTCGTCGACCCGTTCCTCGCCGTGCCGTTCTTCCTCGCGTTCACGCAGGCGCGCACGGAGCCGGAGCGCGCCGCGCTCGCGCGCCTGGTGGTGGTCAGCGTATTCTCCGTGCTCGCCGTGGCCGTGTTCATCGGCGAGGCGCTGCTCGTCCTCATCGGCGCGAGCCTGCCCGCGTTCCGCGTCGGCGGCGGGCTGGTGCTGCTGCTCATGGCGCTCGCCATGCTCAACGCGCAGGCCGGCAGCGTGCGCCAGTCGAACGCCGAGGCCGCCGAGCTGCAGAGCGGCCAGTACAGCGGCGTGGTGCCGCTGGCGATTCCGCTGCTTGCCGGCCCCGGCGCGATCAGCACCTCGATCATCGCCGCCGAGAAGGGCGGCCTCGCGCATCAGCTCGCGGTGGTCGGCTGCATCGGCGTCGTCTGCCTCGCCGCGTGGGCGACCTTGCGCAGCGCGCGCGCGATCGAAGCTCGCCTCGGCTTGACCGGGCTCAACATCGCGACGCGCATCCTCGGCCTGCTGCTCGCCGCGATGGCGGTGCAGACGATGGCCGAAGGCCTGAAGGGCCTGTTTCCGGGTCTCGCCCGCTAGCGCGAGCTATTTCGCCTCGGGCTTGTACGCGAACCTCTGCCCGCCGATCGCGGCCTCGGCCATCACGCCGCCCTTGGGCAGCACGAAGACCGCGACGCCGCCGCGATAGTCGTTGGCGGCGGCCGCGCCGGACTTCCAGACCACCGCCGAGGCGCTCGCGTCGAACTCGAACTTGTTCTGCTTGAAGCGCTCGACGTCGGCCTTTTCCTTGAAGAACACGATCTCGCCGTACTCCTGCGCGCCGGCTTGCAGTCCCACGGTGCCGAACGACAGCGAGGCCACTCCGACCAGCTTGCCCGCCTCGTAGACCTCGCCCTCGCCGTAGCCGCCGCCGAGGATGAAGCCGAGCTTGCCGATCGTGGGAAAGACCGCGTAGCCCGCCGAGTCCTTGAGGAAGCGCTCGACGCCCGGATCGGTCTTCTTGAAGCGCGCGATCGTGGACTGCACGTTCGCCTTCAGCTCCGCGCGCAGCTGTTCCGGCGATTTCTTCTTCTCATTGTCCTTGGCCTGGACGGCCATCGAGTACGGCAGCAGCGCGAAAGCGAGCGTGAGCGCCGCGAGAAACGTTCTCTTGAGCATATTCATCTCCTGTGACAAAGGGTTCCTACAGGCTGCGCCCGCGACGTTACCGCGTTTTGACCCGGATGTACGGCTTCAGGCCGGCTGCAGGATGTGGATCTTGCGCTCGGCGACGAGATCCTTGGTCTTCGCCGCGTAGGCCGCCATGTGCGGCGCCGCGGCGTGCGCCTTGAGCGCCTCCAGGCTCTCCCACTTCTCGATCACCAGGAAGCTGTCCGCGCCGAACGCGGCCTGGAACTTGAGCGGCGGCTGCGCATCGGTCGCGGCGCCGTACTCGATGCAGCCCTTTTCCGCGCGCACCGCGGGCACGTTGGCGTTGAACTGCGCGAGGATCGCGGCGCGCTGGCCGGGCTTGGCGGTGATGACGGCGATGACGTGGATCATGCGGTTCTCCTCGGGATGACGGACATGCGGTCCATCTTACGCGCGCTCGAGCCGAGGTTCATGGGAGGGGCTGAAGTATATTCGACACATGCCCGCAGCAAGCAAGCGCGCCCGCCTCGCTGCCGACATCGGCGGCACGTTCACCGACGTGGTGCTCGAGCACGGCGGGCGGCGCCACTCGGCCAAGGTGCTCACGACGCCGCGCGCGCCCGAGAAAGGCATGCTGCAGGGAATGGGCAAGGTGCTCGAGGCCGCGCGCCTCGCGCCGGGCGACGTCGGCGTGCTCGTGCACGGCACCACGCTCGCGACCAACGCGCTGATCGAGAGGAAGGGCGCGAGGACGGCGCTCCTCACGACCGCGGGCTTCCGCGACGTGCTCGAGATGGGCTACGAGAAGCGCTACGAGCACTACGACCTGGACCTCGAGCTGCCCGCGCCGCTCGTGCCGCGCGAGCTGCGCTTTCCGGTGGTCGAAAGGATGACGGCGAAGGGGAAGGTTGAGACGCCTTTCGATTTGCGAGCATTTGAAGGTCTGATCGGAAGGATCCGGAGCGCAAACGTCGAAGCCGTCGCCGTCGGTTTCCTGCATTCGTACGCGAACGATGCGCACGAAATCCTGGCCGGAAGGATCCTCGCCAGGCGCCTGCCCGGCGTCGCCGTCACCCTCTCCTCGGCCGTCTGCCCGGAGATCCGGGAGTACGAGCGCTTCTCCACCGCCTGCGCGAATGCCTACGTGCAGCCGCTGATGGCGAGCTACCTGGAGCGGCTCTCGGCGGAGCTCCGGCGCCGCGGCTTTCGCTGCCCGCTCTACCTGATGACCTCGGGGGGCGGCCTCACGACGCTCGCGACCGCGCGCCGCTTCCCGGTGCGCCTCGTGGAGTCGGGCCCCGCGGGCGGCGCGATCCTGTCGGCGGGCCTCGCGCGCGAGAACCGCCTCGCGGAGGTGCTGTCCTTCGACATGGGCGGCACCACGGCGAAGATCTGCTTCATCGAGGGCGGCCGGCCCGAGCAGTCGCGCAAGTTCGAGGTCGCGCGCGTCTGGCGCAACCTCAAGGGCAGCGGGCTGCCGGTGCGCATCCCGGTCACCGAGATGGTCGAGATCGGCGCGGGCGGCGGCTCGATCGCGCGCCTGGACGCGCTCCGGCGCATTCAGGTGGGGCCCGCGAGCGCCGGCGCCGATCCCGGCCCGGCCAGCTACCGCCGCGGCGGCGCCGAGCCGACCGTCACCGACGCGAACGTCGCGCTCGGACGCATCGACCCGGAGGCGTTCGCCGGCGGCGCGCTGAAGCTCGACCGCGCGGCGGCCGAGCGCGCGATCGTCCGGCGCGTCGGCAAGCCGCTCGGCCTGGACGCGGCCTGGGCCGCGGCGGGCATCGGCGAGATCGTCGAGGAGAACATGGCGGGCGCGGCGCGCGTGCACGCCATCGAGCGCGGCAAGGTCGCCGAGCGCTGCACGATGATCGCGTTCGGCGGCGGCGCGCCGCTGCACGCGGCGCGCCTCGCCGAGCGCCTCGGCATCCGCAGGGTGCTCGTGCCCGTGGACGCGAGCGTGGGCTCGGCGGTGGGCTTCCTGCGCGCGCCCATCGCCTTCGAGGTCGTGCGCAGCCTGCAGCTGCGGGAGGATGTTTTTTCGGCAGCTCGAATAAATTCCCTGCTGGGAGCCATGGAAGAAGAGGCGAGGGCCATCGTGACGGCCGGCGCGCTCGGCGCGAAGCTCCAGGCGCACCGCGCGGTCGAAATGCGCTACGAGGGGCAGGGGCACGAGATCTCCGTGCCGCTGCCCGCGCGCGCGCTCGGCGCCGCGGACGCAAGATCGCTTCGCGCCGACTACGAGCGGCGCTACGAGCGCCAATTCGGCTTGCGCATCGCCGACGTACCGGTGGAGTTCCTTACCTGGTCGGTGCAGGTCTCGACAATGGCCCGATATTCGTTTCGTTCTCGAACTTCCCGGAAAAAGGAAGACTCCGTGCCCGAAAGCAGGAGAAATCTCTTCGATCCCGCGTCAGGCAGGCTGCAGCGCGTGCCGCAGCTCGAGCGCGCGGCGCTTGCCCCCGGCGCGCGATTCTCGGGGCCCGCGCTCGTCGCCGAACCGCAGACGACGACGCTGGTGCCGCGCGGCTGGCGCTGCAAGGTGAGCCCGGCGGGGCACCTCCTGCTGGAGAAGCCGGCATGAAGCCGCAGCTGGTGCGCCAGATCCTCTGGAACCGGCTCATTGCGGTGGTCGAAGAGCAGGCCAACGTGCTGCTGAAGACCGCGTTCGGGCCGATCACGCGCGAAGCGGGCGACCTGTCGGCGGGCGTCTACGACACGCGGGGCCGCATGCTGGCGCAGGCGGTCACCGGCACGCCGGGCCACGTGAACACCATGGCCACCGCCGTCGCGCACTTTCTCGAGCGCTTCCCCGCGCGCACGCTCAAGCCCGGCGACGTGCTCGTCACCAACGATCCCTGGATGGGCACGGGGCACCTGTTCGACTTCGTCACCGTGACGCCCGCGTTCCTCAAGGGCCGGCACATCGGCTTCTTCGCCTCGACCTGCCACGTCATCGACATCGGCGGCCGCGGCTTCGTCGCCGAGGCGACCTCGGTGTACGAGGAGGGCCTGTACGTGCCGCACATGAAGCTCATGACGGGCGGGAAGAACGGCAGGGGCAAGCCGAACGAGACGTTCTTCTCGATCCTCGCGGCCAACGTGCGCGAGCCGATGCAGGTGCGCGGCGACCTGCTCGGGCTGGTGTCCTGCAACGAGGTCGCGACCCGGCGCCTGGCGGCGATGCTGGAAGAGTTCGGCCTGAAGGAGCTCGACTCGCTCGGCGAGTACATCGTGTCGACCTCGCGCGACTCGATGCGCGCGGCGGTCCGTAAGCTGCCGCGCGGCACCTGGCGCGCCTCGATGACGCTGGACGGCTATGAGGCGCCCATCGAGCTGAAGGCCGCGCTCACGGTGAGCGGCCGGGGCATCCACGTGGACTACGCCGGCACCTCGCCCGCGTCGCGCTTCGGCATCAACTCGCCGAAGTGCTACACCGACGCCTACACCTCGTTCGGCGTGAAGTGCATGGTCGCGCCCGGCATCCCGAACAATGCGGGCTCGCTCGAGGTGGTCTCGGTCGCGGCGCCCGAGGACTCGATCGTGCATCCGCGGCGGCCGCGCGCGGTCACCGCGCGCCACGTCATCGGCCAGATGCTGCCCGAGCTCGTCTTCGACTGCTTCGAGGAGCCGCTCGCGGGCCGGGTGCCCGCCGAGGGCGCGGGCAGCATGTGGGTGCTCGGCCTCTCGGGCGGGCCGCAGGTCGAGGGCGCGCCCGCGCACGCCACGCGCTTCAACGCGATCTCGATCGGCATCGGCGGCATGGGCGCGCGCCCGTCGAAGGACGGCCTGTCGACGACGGCGTTCCCGAGCGGCGTGGGCGCGATCCCGGTGGAGATCACCGAGGCGCAGTCGCCGCTGCTCTTCCGGCGGCGCGAGTTCGCCGAGGGCTCGGCGGGCGAAGGCCGCCAGCGCGGCGGCTGCGGCGCGCGCATCGAGATCGAGAATTCCGAGCCTGCGCCCTTCTCGATCGCCTGCGCGACCTTCGACCGGCGCCACCACCCGGCGCGCGGCCGCGCGGGCGGCGGCGACGGCCGCGTCGGGCGCGTGCAGCTGGCGAGCGGCAAGGTGCTGCCCGGCAAGGAAACCTATGTCGTGCCCGCGGGCGACCGCCTGGTCGCCGAAATGCCGGGCGGCGGCGGCTACGGCAGGAAGCGCTGATGCGCCTGGCGAAATGAATCAGCCCGCGATCACCGCCTCGACGACCTCGAGCAGCGTGCTCGGGAGCACCGGCTTGGTGACGTAGCCGGTCGCGCCGAGCGCGAGGCCGCGCGCCACGTCCTTGCGCTCGCCCAGGGCCGTGAGCATCACCACCGGCAGGTTCTGCGTCTCCGGATGCTGGCGGATGCGGTTCAGGATGTCGAAGCCGTTGGCGTCCGGCATCAGCACGTCGAGCAGCACGAGGTGCGGCAGCGGCTTCGCCTGCAGCGCGCGCACGATCTCGTCGCGGCTGGCGGCGCGCAGCGTGCGGCAGCCCGCGCCATGCAGCGCCCTCTCGATCAGCGCGGCGATGCTGTCCTCGTCTTCGACGATCAGGACGCGCACGCTTCCCGGATTGAGCAGCCGCTTCGAGGGGCCGCGGTCCTCCACCACGATGCGCGTGAAGTAGCCCTTCTCGCGCAGCGCCTTCTCGCCGATCATCCCCATCTTGTCGATGTCCGCCATGAGCTCCGCGCCGTGCGCAGGCTCGGGCACCGTGTACTGCGCGCTGAAGTGCTGCTCGAAGCTGGGAGGATGGGTGGGATCGTCGGACATCCACGACATTGTATCCGCGCCGCACCCTGCGGCGGGCCCGCGCTAGCTGGAGGGCGTAACGAGGTCGGCCTTGGTTGCCGGCACCGAGTAGGTCGCATCCGGGTGCGTCGGCAGCGCCGACTCCCAGGCCGCATACCTTTCCTTGAGAACAGACAGCCTTTCCGGCTCGCGCTTCGCCCGGTTCCCGCGCTCGCGCTCGTCCTTCGCGAGGTTGAAGAGGAACTCGTCGCCTTCGACCGAGAGGTACTTCCAGTCGCCCGAGCGCATCGCCTTCTGGTTCCGGTACAGCATCTTCCAGAACAGGTCTCGCTTGAATGTCTTTTGCGTTCGAATGACTTTCAGAAGGCTTTTCCCGTCGAGGGGAAAATTCCGGTCGGGCGAAACCCCGGCAGCCTCGAGAAACGTCGCAACCCAGTCCATCGTGATCGCATGCTGGGCGGTGACGCTGCCCGCCTTCACCTTGCCGGGCCAGCGCACGAGGTAGGGCACGCGGATGCCGCCCTCGAGCAGGTCCATCTTCTTGCCCACCAGCGGCCAGGTGTCCGAGAAGCGCTCGCCGCCGTTGTCGCTGGTGAAGACGACGAGCGTGTTCCGGTCCAGCTTGAATTTCTTCAGCGCAGCGAAGATCCGTCCGATGCCCTCGTCCATCTGGCGAATCATCGTCAGGTAGGTCGGCACCGAGCCGCCGTCGAAGTGGTAGATGCCCCTCTTGTCCGGCGCGATGCGCCGCGACTCGGCGGCGTCCTCGCGCGTCACCCAGGGCCAGTGCGGCGCGTTGTAGTGGACCGAGAGCAGGAACGGCCCGTCCTTCGCCTTGCCGATGAACTCGACCGCCCTGTCGGAGATCAGGTCCGTCAGGTAGCCCTTGCGGTGGTCCTCCTTCTCGCCGTCGAAGAGATCGTGGACGCCGGCGGTGTCGCGGTGCGTGTGATAGTCCATGCCGCCCGAGAGCGCGCCCCAGAACTCCTGGTAGCCGCTCTTCAGCGGCCCGAAGTGCGGCGGGTAGCCGAGGTGCCACTTGCCTACGAGCGCCGTTGCGTAGCCGGCGTCGCGCAGCAGCGACGGCAGCGTAGGATGCGACGGCGGCAGCCCGAGCGCCGGGTTGCCGCGCGCGTTGCTGCGGATCGGCTCGTCGGCGCCGCCGCGCAGCCGGTGCTGCCAGCGCCCGGTCATCAGCGCGAAGCGCGTGGGCGAGCAGACCGAGGAGTTGGCGTAGCCCTGCGTGAAGCGCAGGCCCTCCCTCGCCATGCGGTCGAGGGAGGGAGAACAGCTGGGTCGGCTCCTGCCTCCGTAGCAACCCAGGTCGGCGTACCCCAGGTCGTCCGCGAGGAGGAAGACGAAATTCGGCCGGGCGCTCGTCACGCCCGGCGAAGATAACCTACTTCGCCGCGTGCTGGTGCTCGAAGGTCGAAATCGAGCGCTGCAGCGCCGCCTGCTCGGCGCAGCCGGCCTGGCAGAGGCGATCGAGCTCGGCCAGCAGCTCCTTCGCCTTGGCGACGTTGCCGGTCATGAGGTAGGCCTCGCCGAGGTACTCGCGCGCCGCGCGGTGCTGCGGGTCGAGGCGCAGCGCCTCGTTGTAGTGGCGGAACACGAGATCCATCTGCGGGTTCGGGCCCTTGCGCAGCGAATAGGCGTACAGGTTGTGCGCATCCGCGCTTTGCGGATTGCGCTCTACGGCGCGCCGCGCGGCGGCCTGCGCCGCCGTCCAGTCCGAGCGCGCGATCGCGGCGCGCGTCTCGGCGAGCGAGGTGTCGACGGCGCTCTTCTTCTCGGGATCCTTCGGATCGGGCTTGGGCGTGTCCATCGCGAACGCGGGCGCCGAAAGGGCGGCTATGATGAGGGCGTGAAGCAGCGTCTTGTGCATGGTGTTCTCCGTGGGGTGGTGCTTGCCGCTACGTTAACATGCGCGCCCCCTTCCGCATTCCCTCAGGTAAAAAGTCACGCCCAGGCGGTTACCGGACTGAAACAGGCGCAGCCGGAGGCGCGCGCCGAGGCGCTCGCCTGGCTCGCGCGCAACGGCCGGATGGCCGACCAGCCCCTGCTGCTCGGGCGGCTGCGCGACGACGACCCGCGCGTGCGCGAGATCGCCGAGCAGGCGCTCTGGCTGCTCTGGAGCCGCTCGGGCGACGCGGTGGCGGACGAGCGGCTCGCCGAGGGCATCGAGGCGATGCGCTCGCGCAGGTTCGACGCGGCGATCGCCGCGTTCGGCGAGGTCATCCGCCGCCGTCCCGGCTTCGCCGAGGGCTGGAACAAGCGCGCCACGGCCTACTTCCTCGCCGGCGACTACCGGCGGTCGCTCGCCGACTGCGACGAGGTCATGAAGTTGAACCCGCAGCATTTCGGCGCCCTCTCGGGCTACGGGCAGATCTACTTTCAGCTCGAGCAGTACGAGAAGGCGATCGCCTGGTGGCGGCGCGCGCTCGCGGTCAATCCGAACATGGAGGGCGCCGCGGCAGGCATCCGCGAAGCGCAGCGGCGCCTGGAGGAACAGCGGGCGCACTCGGCCTGAGCGCTAGAGGTAGTCCTTCGCCGCGGTCTCCGCGTCCACCGGCTTGCCGGTGAGGAAGCCCTGCAGGTAGTCGCAGCCGCAGGCCTTCAGGGCCTCGCGCTGGGCCTCGCTCTCCACGCCCACCGCGGTGACCTTGAGCTCGAGCGCGTGCGCGAGCCCGACGATGCCCGCGACGATGGAGCGCCCTTCGCGCTGCACCTCGGCGACCAGGCTGCGGTCGATCTTCAGCTTGTTCACCGGGAGCTGTCGCAGGCCTACGAGGCTGGAGTACGCGGCGCCGAAGCCGTCGATCGCGACCTGCGCGCCCAGCTCTCGCAGGCGGCGCAGCACCGTGAGCGCGACATCGGTGTTCTGCATGACCACCGGCTCGGGCACCTCGAACTCGAGCAGGGCCGGCGGCAGGCCGGTCTCCTTCAGCACGCGCGCCACCGTCTCGGCGAGGCGCGGATCGTGGAACTGCCGCGCCGAGAGGTTGACGCCGACCGGCAGCCCTCGCTCGGCGCCGATGAAGGCGGTCCAGCGGCAGGCCTCGGCGAGCAGCCACTCGCCGAGGCGCTGGACGAGCCCGGTGTCGTCGGCGAGCTGGATGAACTCGGCCGGCTCGATGATGCCGCGCGTCGGATGCTGCCAGCGCAGCAGCGCCTCGTGCGCCGCGACCTTGCCGTCGGCGGCCGCCACCACCGGCTGGTACCAGGCGCGCATCTCGCCCTTCAGCACCGCCTGGCGCAGGTCGCCCTCGAGCGCGAGGCGACGCGAGGCGGCCTGGTTCATCTGCTCGGTGAAGAACTGGTAGTTGGCGCGGCCGGTCTCCTTGGCGTGGTACATGGCCGCGTCCGCGTTGCGGATCAGGCTCTCGGCGTCGCGCCCGTCGTCCGGGAACACGGCGATGCCGACCGAGGGGGTGATGTGCAGCTCGCGCTCCTCGACCAGGAACGGCTGCGCCACGGTCTCGAGGATCTTCGCGGCGACGTTGGCCGCGTCGGCGGCGCGCTTGATCTCGGGCAGCACGACCACGAATTCGTCGCCGCCCATGCGGCAGATGGTGTCCACCTCGCGCAGCTGGCGCACCAGGCGCTCGGCGCACTCCTTGAGCACCACGTCGCCCGCGGCGTGGCCGAGCGAGTCGTTGATGTTCTTGAAGCGGTCGAGGTCGACGAACATCACCGCGGTCTGCTTGCGGTTGCGCTGGCTCGCGGCGAGCGCCTGCGTGAGGCGGTCCTCCAGCAGCCGCCGGTTCGGCAGCGCCGTGAGCGCGTCGTGGTCGGCGAGGTGCTGGGCGCGCGATTCCGCCTGGCGACGCTCGTTGATCTCGGCCTGCAGGCGCACGTTCGCCTGCTGCAGCTCGGCGGTGCGCTCGGCGACCGCGCGCTCGAGCTGCTCGCGCGAGGCCTCGGCCGCATCGCGCGAGGCGAGCAGCGATTCGCGCGACGCGCGCTCGGCCGTGATGTCCTCGTAGATGCTGATCGCGCCCTCCTCCGGCCTGGCGGGATCGATCGCCTTGGCGACCACCTTGCACCAGAACGTAGTGCCGTCCTTGCGCCGCAGCTGCTGCTCGACCGCGAACTCCCCGCGCGCCGAGAGGTCGGAGTAGAGCCGGCCGACCGCGCTTTCGTAGTCCCCGGCCGAGGCGAACAGCGGCTCGCTCGACTTGCCGACGAGCTCGCCCGGGGCGTAGCCGAACATCTGCTCGAAGCGCGGGTTGCAGCGCTGCAGCACGCGGTTGCGCGCGAAGGCGATGCCGACGTCGGCGTGCGCGAGGATCAGCTCCTGCTCGAGCAGCGCGCGGCGCACGCGCGCGCCGGCCTCGCGCTCGAGCGTCACGTCCTCCACGCTCCAGATCCACTCCTGCTCGCCGCCGCCCGAGTCGATGCGCCGTCCGCGCGAGTGGCCGATGAAGGTCGAGCCGTCGGCGCGGCGAAAGCGCGCCTCGAAGTCGCAGGTGCCGCCGGGTTCGGTGCCCGCGTAGGCCGCCTCGGTGGCCGAGCGCCACTCCGCCTCGTCGGCCGCGAGCGAGCTCGAGGCCCGGCCGATCACCCCGCCGGGCGCGGCGCCGAGCATCTCCTCGAAGTAGCGGTTGTTGCGCTGGATCACGTGGTCGCGCACGAAGGCGATGCCGACGGTGGCGTTCTCGAGGATCAGGTCGAGCTCGCGCACCATGCGCTGCACCTCGGAATCGGCGCGCTTGCGCTCGGTGATGTCCTCGAACAGCCAGACGTAGCCGCGCGCGGGCTGCCCCGGCTCGAGCGCGCGCCCGGACATCCGGCACCAGAAGCCCGAGCCGTCCTTGCGCCGCAGCCAGTGCTCGGTGATCGTGGTGCGGCCCGCGTCCAGCTCGCGGTAGGCGCGCTCCACGCTCGCGTAGTCCTCCTCGGTGAAGTAGCACTGGCGCGTCGAGACGCCGAGGATCTCCCCGGGCTCGTAGCCGAACAGCTCCTCGTAGCGCCGGTTGCAGCTCATGGTCTTGCGCTCGCGCACGAAGGTGATGCCGACCACCACGTTGTTGGCGAGCGCCTGCTGCTCCGAGAGCACGCGCTTGAGCTCCTCCTCGGCGCGCCGCTGCTCGGTGATGTCCTCGAGCAGCCAGACCGAGCCGCGCGCCGGGTTGGCCGCGTCCACCGCGCGCCCGGTCGAGCGCTCCCAGAACAGGCTGCCGTCGCGGCGCCTGGCCTGCATCACGTGCGTGTAGACCTGGCCGCGCGCCATCAGGGCGTAGGCCTTCTCGGCCTCGGCGTAGTCGGCGTCCTCGGCGTAGGTGACGGCGGTCGGCTTGCCGTTCAGCTCGCCGGGCCCGTAGCCGTACATCTCCTCCATGCGCCGGTTGCAGCGCACGATGCGCCGGTCGCGCACGAAGATGATGCCGATGGTGACGGTGTCGAGGATCGCGTCCTGCTCGCGCAGCAGGCGCGCCACTTCGTCGGCGTGGCGCCGGCGCTCGGTGATGTCCTCGACGATCCAGACCGTGCCCTTGTGCGTGTCGGTGGCGCTGAGCGCCTTGGCGATCATGCGCGCGAGGAAGGTCGAGCCGTCGCGCCGGCGCACTTCCCACTCGACGTCGAGCTGGCGTCCGGCCGTGAGCACCGGCACCGCGATCGCGCCCATCGCCTCGTAGCTCTCGCGCGAGGGATACACCACCTCGCCCGACTGGCCGATCAGCTCCTCGGCCTGCCAGCCGAACATGCCGGCGAAGCGCGGGTTGCAGAGCGTGAACTTGCGGTCGCGCGTGAAGGCGATGCCGATCGAGGCGTTGGCAAGGATCGCCTTGTACTCGAGCTGCGCGTCGCGCGGCCGGCCCGCGTAGCCCGCGCCGCGCGGGCTTTCCGCGCGCGTCGCCGCCGGGCTTTCGGCCCGCGCCGCTGCCGGGCCCTCGAGCGTGCTGTCCGCCTCGGGCTCGGGGCGGTTCTCGAGCGCGCCGCGGTCGCTCATGGATTGCGCGCGAGCGAGTCGAACAGCCCGGCGAAGTCGCGCAGGCGCGCCGCCGCGTGCTCGCGCTGCCCCGGGCTCAAGCTGCGATCCAGGTCGAGAAGCAGGTCCATGTACTCCTCGCGCGTCGCGCGCACGGCCCTGGCGTACTCGGGCGCGCGGCCCGCCTCCCAGTCCTGCGCCCACGCCGCCAGCCGCTCGCGCGCCTCGCGCGCGCGCAGCATGGCGAGGAACTCGGCCTGGCGGCGACGGCGATCGCGGTCCTGCAAGCCGGCGGAGAACGGTGCGCGCGCGCTGTAGCGCTCGATGCGCGCGACCTGCGCCTCGCTCAGGCTGCCGAGCCATTCCTCGAGGCGCTCGACGTTGCGCTTGACTCGCCGCGCGTGGCGTTCTTCCAGGGTCCCCTGCATGCGCTCTTTCGCGAACTTGCGGTTGTCCTCCTCCAGCCGCCGCTCCAGGTGCGCGACCTGCTCCGCGCGCAGACCGTCGAGCAGCTCCCCGGCGTCCGCGGCGGCGCGGCCCAGCGCTTCCCGGATCTGGGTCCGCACCGCATCGTAACCCCAATCGAGGTCTTCCCGCTTGAGCCCGCGCTCGGTCCGGGAGGCCGCCTGCTCCCCCAGGCGCGCGTACTCCGGCAGCGCTCGGGCGCGGTGCCAGGCGAGAAAGGCCGCGAGGCGCCGGTCGAGATCCTCGCTCTGCTCGCCCTCGAAATCGAGGTAGTAATGCGCTTGCCAGCGCAGGAACACGTCCGCGTTGTCGTAGGCGATGCGCGTGGGGCTGCAGGCTTGCAGCAACGTCAGCAGGAGCCCCAGAACGAGCGTTCGCTTCACCAGAAACTCTCTACGGTGATCTGCCCGGGGGAGCGGCGCCGGTGCTTCCTCAGGCCCCGAGCGGCGAGCGCCGACTGCATGTCCTTCAGCATCTGCGGGTTGCCGCAGAGCATGAACTGCGAGCGCTCCGGCGAGATCGGCGCGCCGGCCGCCTCCAGGCGCCCGTCGGCGATCGCGGCCGGGATCCGGCCTTCGAGCGCATGGCGCGCTCGTTCCCTCGACGTGAACTGAATGGAGCGGAAGCGATCGCCATGCATTCGTCCCAGCGCGTCGATCAGGTCTGCATACACCAGCTCGTCGGCGCGGCGCGCGCCGTGCACGAGGATCACGCGCCGGTAGCGCTGCCAGGGCGCGGGCGTGCGCAGGATGGACAGGAACGGCGCGATGCCCGTGCCCGTGGCGACCAGCCACAGCTCCTCGGCGGGCGGAACCTCGGAGAGGATCAGCCAGCCGGCGGGATTGTCGGCGACCCACAGCGTGTCGCCCGCCGCCAGGCGCGCAAGCCGCGGCGAAAGCGGCCCTTCGGGCACGATCACGCCGTAGAACTCGAGCACCGGGTCCCCGGGCGCGTTGACGAAGGAGAACGGCCGCGCGACGCGCTCTTCGCCGATGTCCAGCCCGATGCGCACGAACTGCCCCGCCTCGAAAGCGATGCGCGGGGCCTCTATGCGAAGCGAGAACAGCGTGCCGGTCCACGCGCGGTTCTCGATGATCTTGCCTTGCAGCCAGCCGCTCATTGCAAGGCGTACGGCTCCAGCTGCAGGTCCTGCAGCTCGGCGCCCAGCATCACGATCGCCCCATGGCGCCGATTGTCGCCGGTCTCGGAGAATTCGAACGTGTAGGTGCGCCGCAGGCGAAGCCGGCCTTCCTCATCGCGCGCGAGGCGCAGGCGCGAGAACTGCACCGTCTCGTCGAGCAGCTGCACGCCGTAGCGCTCGCAGGCGCGGCGTCCCGCGGCGAGCGCGTGCTCGCGCACCCGCAGCGTGTCGATCCAGAACGCGATGCCCGCGACGATGGCAAGGATGGCCGCCGTCTCCCACATCTACTGCGCGCAGGGGCTTGGGAAGACGGCGTTGATGGCTTCGATCTCTTCCAGGATTTCTTTTTTCAAGGCGAAGTCAAAAAACCCCGAAAGCTCCTCCAGCTGCGCGACGCTCGTGGCGCCGACGATCGTCGAGGCGGTGAAGAACCTGCCCTTCGCGAACGCGAGCGCGATGCCGGCGAGCGGAACGCCGTGCTTGTCCGCGAGCTTGTGGTATTCCGCCGCCGCGGCGAGCACGCGCGCGCGCTTGTAGCGCTCGCCGAAGTCCTTGAACTTCTCCAGGCGCGAGGCGGCCGGCCAGGGCTTCGATTTCAGCTTGGAGGTCAGCAAGCCCATCGCGAGCGGCGAGTACGCGAGCAGCGGCACCTTGCAGCGCCGGCTCGCTTCCGCCAGGTCGCCGTCGAACAGGCGATTCACGAGGCTGTAGCCGTTCTGCACCGAGGCGGGCGGCGGCAGGCCGTTCTCCTTCGCCAGGCGCGTGAACTCGCACAGGCCCCAGGCCGTCTCGTTGGAAAGGCCGTAGGCGCGGATCTTGCCCGCCTTGATGGCCGCGGCCATGCCCTCGATCTGCTCGAGGATCGGCGTCTCGGCGCGCTCCTTCGACGGATCGTACTGCCAGCTGCCGAACGCGGGCACGTAGCGCTCGGGCCAGTGGATTTGGTAAAGGTCGATCCAGTCGGTCTGCAGGCGCTTCAGGCTGTCGTCGATCGCCCAGGGAATCGTCTTCTTCGTCACCTGGTTCTCGCCGCCCCGGATCCACTCGCGCCGGCCCGGGCCCGCGATCTTCGAGGCGATTACGAGCTTCTTCCGCCTTGACTTGTTCCTTCCCAGCCAGGCGCCGAGGATCCTCTCGGTCGAGCCCTGCGTCTTCGCATTGGGCGGGATCGGGTACATCTCGGCGGTGTCGATGAAGTCGATGCCGCGCCCGAGCGCCCAGTCGATCTGCGCGTGCGCCTCGGCCTCGCCGTTCTGCTCGCCCCAGGTCATGGTGCCGAGGCAGATCTCGCTCACTTCGAGCGCGCTTTCCCCCAGGCGGTTTCGCCTCATCGTGCGGACATTTTCCCATGACTTGGTGATAGCTTCGCCCACTGCCGGCCGGATCCATCGAAGACTGCCGTCGGCACATGGCAGCCTTTCGGGAGTAAGCTTTTCGGAGCACCTGCCTCCAGGGGGGAGATATGGGCTGCTACCAACGCAGGCGATTCGTCGTTGCCGCGGGAGCGCTTTTCTGCGCTCCGCTTGCGCTCGCTCAGGCCGCGAGGGTCTGGCGCGTCGGGCTCCTCAGTTCGGGCGGGCACCTTGCCTTCATTGAGGAATTCCCAAGAGGCATGCGCGAGCTCGGCTACGAGGTCGGCAAGAACCTGGTCATCGAGGCGCGGTTCGCCGATGGCCGCTTCGACCGCTGCCCTGCTCTGGTCGCCGAGCTCCTGAGCGGAAGGCCGGACGTACTCGTGGTCGGGGGCACTCCTGCGGTGGAAGCGGTAAGACAGGCGACCTCCACGATTCCTGTCGTGATGACGGCGGTCGGAAATCCGGTCGCCAGCGGATTCGTCGCGTCGCTCGCGCGGCCGGGCGGCAACATCACCGGCCTGTCCCTCGACAACGCGGACCTGGCGGCGAAATGGTTCGAGCTCGCCAGAAGCGTCGCGCCAAGATCGCGGATCGGCGTTGTTGCCAACCCCAGTCAGCACACGCACGAGGGATACGCCAGAAATATCCAGAGCGCGGCGCAATCCGTCGGCGAGAAAGTGCCGGTCGTGACCGCGCGCACCGTGATCGAGATCGACGGCGCGTTCGCGGCGCTGGCGCGTGAGCGCGTCACGACAGTGATCGTTCTTCCGAACGGGCTGTTCAACGTCAACGTGGAGCGCATCGCCGGGCTCGCCCTCAAGCACCGCATGGCGTCCATCGGCACCACGCGGTCCTACGCGG
>DATIYN010000073.1:0-10904 GCA_035517595.1 Burkholderiales bacterium | reverse complement strand
CAGCACGATGAGCGCCATCTGCAGCGCGAGCCTGCCGAGGCCGCCGGCCTCGGAAGCGAGCCAGGTGATGCCCTTCGCGAAATACGGGGTGAGCAGCTGCGCGAGCTCCTCGGGCCCGGCCTGGGCCAGATCGCGCCACGCCGCATCGGCGCGGGCGCCGGCGACCGGCAGCTTCGCGAGCCACGCGGGCGGCGCCGGCAGCCGCAGGTCGCCGAGCGAGGCGAGCCAGCTGCCGATGTCGTCGGCGTGCTCGACCAGCGTGAGGAGCGCGGCCGCGACCGGCAGCACGAACACCGCGATCATCGCGGCCGTCAGCGCGGCCACCGCGAGAGCGCGCCGCCCCCGCAGCCAGCGCTGCATGCGCAGCATCACCGGCCAGGTGGACACCACGACCATCGTCGCCCAGATCAGCGCGGGCAGGAACGGCCGCAGGATCCACAGCGTGGCGAGCGTCAGCGCGCCGATGAAGAACACCGCGAGCGCGGTGCGCAGCAAGTCGCCGTTCGGCGCTTTCATCCGCGCAGTATCCCAGAACGGCGCACCGACTCGAACAGGCAGATGCCGGCGGCCACCGAGGCGTTCAGGCTTTCCACCTGACCGGCCATCGGGATGCGCACCAGCAGGTCGCAGCTCTCGCGCGTGAGGCGGCGCATGCCCGCGCCCTCGGCGCCAAGCACCCATGCGATCGACTTCGGCAGGTCCGCCTCGAAGAGCGTTTGCCCGGCCTTCTCGTCGGTCCCGACGAGCCAGATGTTCCGGTCCTTCAGGTCCGCGAGCGTCCGCGCCAGATTCGTCACCATGAAATACGGCGTGATCTCGGCCGCGCCGCTCGCCACCTTGGAAACGGTCGCGTTGATGCCCGCGGCGTGGTCCTTCGGCGCGATCACCGCGTGCGCGCCGGCGGCGTTCGCGACGCGCAGGCAGGCCCCGAGGTTGTGCGGATCGGTGATGCCGTCCAGCACCAGCAGCAGCGGCGGCGCCTGCAGGCCCTCGAGCAGCTCTTCCAGCGTCTGCTTCTGCGCCTCGGCCAGCACGCGGGCCACCACTCCCTGGTGCCTGCCCCCGCCGGCCATGCCTTCCAGCCGGTTCGCCGGCACGCGCATCAGCCGCGCGCCCGCGCGCTCGACCTGGGCGGCGAAGTCCTTTGCGCGCGCATCCTTGCGCGACTCGTCGAGGTACACCTCGAGCACCGATTTCGGCTCGGCGCGCAGGCGCGCGAGCACGCTGTGAAAACCGAAGATGACGCGCTCGGCGCCGCTCATGGCCGGCGCCGGCCCTCGCCGTCCGCCGGCACGAGGTCGATCTTGCGCGTTTCCAGGTCGACGCGGACCAGCTTCACCTTGACGCGGTCGGCGAGCCTGAAGCGCTTGCCCGTGCGCTCGCCCAGCAGCAGGTGGCGGTTGGCCTCGTAGCGGTAGTAGTCGCGCCCGAGCTCCGAGATGTGCACCAGGCCGTCCACGTAGTAGTCGTCCAGCATCACGAACAGCCCGAACGCGGTGACGCTGGTGATGGTGCCCTCGAACGATTCGCCGACGTGGTCCTGCATGTAGAAGCACTTCAGCCAGCTCTCGACGTCGCGGCTGGCCTCGTCGGCGCGCCGCTCGGTTTCCGAGCAATGGCGGCCCAGCTCCTGCCAGTCGACGCCGGCGTACTTCTGGTTCGCGAGCACGGCCTTGATCGCCCGGTGCACGAGCAGGTCCGGATAGCGCCGGATCGGCGAAGTGAAATGCACGTAGGCGTCGAACGCCAGGCCGAAGTGGCCGAGGTTCTCGGGCGTGTAGACCGCCTGCTTCATCGAGCGCAGCAGGATCGTCTGCAGCAGCGCGAAGTCGGGCCGCTGGCGGATCTTGCCGAGCAGCTGCGAGTAGTCCTTCGGCTTCGGCGCCTCGCCGCCCGGCAGCGTCAAGCCCAGCTCGGCCAGGAAGTCGCGCAGCGCGTGCACCTTCTCCGGCGCCGGCACGTCGTGCACGCGGTACAGCGCCGGGTGGCCGCGCGAGGACAGCAGATCGCCCGCGCAGACGTTGGCCGCGAGCATGCATTCCTCGATGAGGCGGTGCGCCTCGTTGCGCGGCTCGGGCACGATGCGCAGGATCTTGCCGCGCGCGTCGAACTCCATCCTCGTCTCGACCGACTCGAAGTCGATCGCGCCGCGGCGCTCGCGCTCCCGCGCAAGGGCCTTGTAGACGTCGTAGAGATTCTGAATCTCCATGCCGGGAGAACCCGATGTGATCAGGTTCCAGACCCGGGTATAGGTGAGCCTGGCGTGAGAGCGGAACACGGCGGCGTAGAACTCGTAGCGCGCGACCTTGCCGCTGCCCGTGATGGTCATGTCGCAGACCATCGCCAGCCGGTCGACGTCCGGATTGAGCGAGCACAGGCCGTTGGAGAGCTTCTCCGGCAGCATCGGGATCACGCGCCGCGGGAAGTAGACCGAGGTGCCGCGCTCGCGCGCATCCTGGTCGAGCGCGTCGCCGTGCCGCACGTAGTGGCTGACGTCCGCGATCGCCACGCGCAGGCGGAAGCCTGCATTCTTCCCGCCCGCCTCTCGCACGCAGTGCACCGCGTCGTCGAAATCCCGGGCGGTCTCGCTATCGATGGTGACGAACGGCAGCTGGCGCAGGTCGCGCCGGCCTTTCAGGTCGTCGCCGCGCACCTGCTCCGGCATCGCACGTGCGAGCGCAAGCGCCTTCCTGGAGAATTCGTGCGGCAGGTCGAACTTGCGCAGCGCGATCTCGATCTCCATGCCGGGATCGGCGTAGGCGCCGAGCACCTCGACGACGCGGCCGATCGGCTGCGCGTGCTTCGAGGGCTGCGCGACGAGTTCGACGGTCGCCACCTGGCCCGGCTTTCCGAGCCCGGCCTGGTCGGCGGGAATCAGGATGTCGAGCGGCATGCGCCGGTCCTCCGGCACGAGGAACAGCACGCCGCGCTCCCCGCGCGCGCCGCGTACCTCATGCAGCCGCCCGACAATGCGGCGGTTCGAACGCTCGAGCACCTCGACGATCTCGCCGGTGGGCCGGCCGCGCGGATCGGCGCCGACGAGCCGCACCGTGGCGCGATCACCGCGCAGGACCTGGCGCATCTCGGCCGCGGACAGCCCGATCCACGGCGCATCCGGGCCGTCGGGCACGAGAAAGCCGTGGCCATCGGGATGGCCCTCGATGCGCCCGGTAACGACGGTGCGCGCGGCGGCGCGCGCCGGCCGCGGATCAGCGTGCTTCTTCTTTGACACTCGGGAAGTCAGACACTAGAATTCGCCCCCTCGCCGAGGTGGCGGAATTGGTAGACGCACTAGGTTCAGGTCCTAGCGGTGGCAACACTGTGGGGGTTCGAGTCCCTTCCTCGGCACCAGAAGTCTAATCCATCCGGACGCGCCCTCCCGCGCACGCTAGCGTACCGGGGGCGGCTGATTGACTTCGTCCCAATAGCGTGCAAGCGCGGAAATCTTGTCTAGGTAGTCGTCCAGCTCCACGGGCTTGACGACGAAGCTGTTGGCGCCCGCCTCGTAGCATTGCGCGATGTCGCTGCCCCGGGTCGAAGAGCTGAGCATCACCACCGGGATCGAGCGCGTGCGCGCGCCGGACTTCAGCTTCGCGAGCACCTGGATGCCGTCCATCTTGGGCAGCTTGACGTCGAGGATGATGACGCGCACCTGCGATACGCGCAGGTCGTCGGCGAGATAGTCCATCACCTGCGCACCGTCGCCGAGCACCACCACGCGCGCGTACTTGCCGAGGCGGTCCAGCGCGAGCCTGGTCAGCTCGGCGTCGTCCGGATTGTCCTCGACCAGCAGGATCGTGCTGCTCATCGGCGCTACTGGCCCGCGGCCTTCAGGTCGGCGAGCAGATCCTGCTCGATGCGATGCATCTGCGGGGCCATGCCGGCGATCATCCCCTGCACCTCCACCATGGTGTTCTGCATCAGCAGCGGCATCTTTTCGATCACCGCCCGCCCTGCCGGCGTCCGGTAGAAGGCGAGCATCCCGCCGACCTCCTCGTCGGTGAACGAATCCCGGTACAGGCGCTGGTACATCGGCTCGAGCTTCTCCCAGGACAGCTCCGACTGCAGCACGGCGACCATCCGGCTCTTCATGCGCTGGATCGCCTGCTCCTGCGCCGGCGTCGGCGTCCTGCCGTTCATCGCCTGGCGGATCATGTTGCCCATCAGGCCGTCGAACTGGGCGCGCACGCCCTCCAGCAGCTTCGCGGCCTGGGTGACCGACAGCAGCTCCCGGATCGAGGCCTCGCTCGCCGGCGCCGCCCAGGCGGGCGCGGAGCCGAGCAGCAAGGCGACCAGGCCGATTCTCAGAACACGCATGTTGCCTCCCTCTGGTTTGTTGTCCATCACTGCGCGGGCGCCACGACGACCGCGGTCCCGTAGCACAGCACCTCGGTCAGCCCCGCCATCACCTCGGTGGCATCGTAGCGCACGCCGACGATCGCGACCGCACCGTGATCCCGCGCACCACGCCCAGGCTCTTGGTGATCCTGTAGCCGGGAAGTTCCAGCGCCGTGGTGATCATCGTGTTTTCCATAGGCCTCCTCGACGAAAATGGGTCGGAGTCGATTTTCCGCGAAACTCAGCGCGCCGGGCCCGCAGCCCTCTTCCCGGCGAGCACGCAGCGTATTCCCCCGCTCGGGTCCGGAACATCGCCCGAAAAGCGTGGAATGAGGTGCACATGGACATGCATCCGCGACTGCCCCGCCGCCTTTCCCACATTGACGCCGATGTTGTACCCGTCCGGCCGGTGTTCCGCCTGAATCGTCCGCTGCGCCGCCGTCAGCAGTTCGAGCACCGCAGCCTGCTCGTCGGCGGTCATTTCAAAGAAGCTCGCGACATGGCGCCTTGGGACGGCGATCACGTGCCCGCGGCTGAGCGCGTTGCGCTCACGGCTGACGTAGGCCAGCGCGTTTGCGAACAGCGTGACACCGGGGCTGCACAATTCGCAGGCTTCGCTCATGCATTCCTCCCTCCGGCCGCGTCCGCGCCGGCCACGCGGCCGGCTAGGCGTCGAACGGGTGGCGCAGGACGATGGTCTCGTCGCGGTCCGGGCCCGTGGAGATGAGCGCGATCGGCACGCCGCATAGCTTCTCGACGCGTGCGAGGTAGTCGCGCGCCGCCTTCGGCAGCCTCTCATAGGCCTTCACGCCCACGGTGCTTTCCCGCCAGCCGGGCATCTCCTCGTACACCGGCTCGCACATCGCCAGCTCCTCGGCGCCCACGGGCAGGATGTCGCTCAGCTTGCCGTCCATCCGGTAGCCGACGCAGACCTTGAGCGTCTCGGCGCCGTCCAGCACGTCGAGCTTGGTGATGCAGATGCCGGAGACGCCGTTGATCTGGATCGAGCGTTTCATCGCCGCGGCGTCGAACCAGCCGGTGCGCCGCGGCCGGCCCGTGGTCGCGCCGAACTCCTGGCCGCGCTGGCGCAGCCGCTCGCCGACCTCGTCGACGAGCTCGGTCGGGAACGGACCCTCGCCCACGCGCGTGCTGTAGGCCTTGGTGATGCCGAGCACGTAGTGCAGGTGCATGGGCCCGACGCCCGCCCCCGCCGCGGCCGCGCCCGCGACGCAGTTCGACGAGGTGACGTAGGGATAGGTGCCGTGGTCGATGTCGAGCAGCGCGCCCTGCGCGCCCTCGAACAGCAGGTTCTTGCCTGCCTTGTTGGCGTGGTAGAGCGCGCGCGGCACGTCGGCCACCAGCGGCACCAGGCGCGGCGCGAGCGCCAGTGTTTCGTCAAGCGTCTTTCTGAAGTCTACTTTTTCCGTCTTGTAAAAATGTTCCAGGACGAAATTATGGAATTCGAGCAGCTCTTCCAGCTTCTTCGCGAAGCGCTCGGGGTTGAGCAGGTCCTGCAGCCGCAGCGCGCGGCGCGCCACCTTGTCCTCGTAGGCCGGGCCGATGCCGCGGCCCGTGGTGCCGATCTTCTTCGCCGCCTCGCGCGCGCGGTCGAGCGCGACGTGGTACGGCAGGATCAGCGGGCAGGCCTCCGAGATGATCAGGCGCGCGACCACGTTCTTGACGCCGCCCTTCCCGAGCTCGTCGATCTCGGCGATGAGCGCCTCGGGCGAGAGCACCACGCCGTTGCCGATGAAGCAGTCGACGTCGCTGCGCAGGATGCCCGAGGGAATCAGGTGCAGCACCGTCTTGCGGCCGCCGATCACCAGCGTGTGCCCGGCGTTGTGGCCGCCCTGGAAGCGCACCACGCCCTGCGCGCGGTCGGTCAGCCAGTCGACGATCTTGCCCTTGCCCTCGTCGCCCCACTGGGTGCCGATGACGACGACGTTGCGAGCTGCGCTCATTTCCTCTTTTTTGTCTTTACAGAAGAACTAAGTTCGCGGAGTTCGATCGAAAACCCGGTCGCCGCGCGCGGCCGGCCGAAGGCCTTGCCGACCTCGTCGTAGCGCCCGCCGCGCGCCACCGGGCCCGCGACTCCGTCGCAGTAGGCGTCGAACACCACGCCCGAGTGGTAGTGGTAGCCGCGCAGCTCGGCCAGGTCGAAGCTCACCGGGATCGGCGAGGCCTTGGCGAGCGCATTCAGCGTCCTGAGCGACGACCTGATGGTTTCGTTGTCGGGCAATTCCTTTGCTGCAAGCGCAAGAACTTCGACCCCGCCATAGAGATCCGGCAGCAGCAGGAGCGCCTTGCGGGTCGTCGCGGGCAGCCTGCGCGTCAGCGACTTCAGCGCGGCGGCGTCCTTCTTCTGCAGCGCCTCGAACAGCTCCGCCTCGGTCTCGCCGCCGACGCCGGCCTCCTGCACCAGCGCGCGGAACACCGCGACGTGGCCGACGTCCATGCGCGCGCCCTTCGCGCCCGCGGC
This sequence comes from Burkholderiales bacterium, assembly GCA_035517595.1. GTDB lineage: Bacteria > Pseudomonadota > Gammaproteobacteria > Burkholderiales > SG8-39 > RBG-16-66-20. The sequence continues at coordinate 4,087 of DATIYN010000073.1, read as the reverse complement.
CGCGAGCGCCTTGCACAGCAGCCCCTGGATCTGCAGGTCGCCCGAGACGCCCTTCTCGCCGAACAACTCGGCGCCGATCTGGATCGGCTCGCGCGTGGCGGCGGGCGTCGCGGGACGCGCGTGCAGCACGCTGCCGCAGTAGCACAGCCGCGTCACGCCCTTGCGGTTGAGCAGGTGCGCGTCGATGCGCGCGACCTGCGGCGTGATGTCGGCGCGCACTCCCATCATGCGGCCCGAGAGCTGGTCGACAAGCTTGAAGGTGCGCAGGTCGAGATCGCGCCCGGTGCCGGTCAGCAGCGAGTCGGTGAACTCGACCAGGGGAGGCATGACCAATTGGAATTTATGTTCAAAAAATAAATCCAAAATGCGACGGCGCAGCTCTTCGATGCGCATCGCCTCGTCGGGCAGCACGTCGTCGATGTGCTCGGGCAGCAGCCAGCGCACGGGACTCAGAGCCTCGCGAGGAACAGCAGCAGCAGGCCGGCCAGCATCGCGCTCAGGCCGAAGAAGCGGATCTGGCCGTCGGTGAGCTGCATGAGTCGGCGGAAGGTCTCGCGCCAGGCGCTAGGCGCAAGGAACGGCAGCAGGCCCTCGATCACGAGCATCAGCGCGACCGCCATCAGCAACGTGGTGCCCATGGCCGGTCATTTCTTCGCCGGGACCTGCTTGCCGGTGGCGTCGTGCAGGTAGCGGAAGAAATCCGAGTTCGGCTCCAGCACCACCAGGTCCGACTTGCTGCGGAAGCTCGACTTGTAGGCCTCCATCGAGCGGTAGAAGGCGAAGAACTCCGGGTTCTGCGAGAACGCCTGCGCGTAAGTCGCGGCGGCCTTGGCGTCGCCCTCGCCCTTGATCTTCTGCGCGTCGCGGTAGGCCTCGGCGAGAATGATTTCGCGCTGCCGGTCGGCGTCCGCACGGATGCGCTCGGCCTCCGCGGAGCCGGTCGAGCGCAGCTCGTTGGCGATGCGCTTGCGCTCGGCCTCCATGCGCCGGTAGACGGACTCGCTCACCTCCTGCGGCAGGTCGACGCGCTTCAGGCGCACGTCGACGATCTCGACGCCGAGGTCGCGGCGCAGCTCCAGGTCGGCCTTCAGGCGCACCTCCTCCATGATCTTCTCGCGCTCGCCCGACACCACTTCGTGCACCGTGCGCTTGTTGAACTCGTTCTGCAGGCCGCCCGAGATCGTCTGCTTCAGGCGCGTGGTGGCGCGCAGCTCGTCGCCCTGCACCGAGACGTAGAACTGCTTGACGTCGACGATGCGCCACTTCACGAACGAGTCCACGAGCACCGGCTTCTTCTCCGAGGTGATGAAGCGCAGCGGCTCGGCGTCGTCGAAGGTCAGGATGCGCATGTCGAACACGCGCACGTTCTGCACCAGCGGCCACTTGAAGTGCAGGCCGGGCTGGGTGACCACCTCCTTCACCTCGCCGAGCTGGAAGATGATCGCGTTCTGGCGCTGGTCGACCGTGAACACGGTCGAGGCGACGAGCACCAGGATCGCGAGCACCACCGCGAGAGCGGGACCCAGCGCCCTCATGGGCGACCCCCGGCCGCGCGCATCAGCGCTCTCCCCTGCCGCGGTCGCGCAGCGCCTCGCGCGAGCGCGAGCCCGCATCCGGCACCACGGGCACCTCGGGTGCGGCCGGCTGTGCCGCGCGCGCCGCCTGCTCGGCGAGCGCCGCGGCGCCGACCTGCTGCTGCAGCTTGTCGAGCGGCAGGTACAGCAGGTTGCCGCTGCCCTTGTAGTCCAGCATCACCTTCGAGGTGTTGCTGTAGACCTGCGCCATGGTGTCGATGTAGATGCGCTCGCGCGTCACCGCAGGCGCCTTGGCGTACTCGGTGAGCACCTGCTTGAAGCGCACCGCGTCGCCCTCGGCGGTGGCGATCACGCGCTGGCGGTAGCCGTCGGCTTCCTGCATCAGGCGCGAGGCCGCGCCGCGCGCCTTCGGCACCACGTCGTTGGCGTAGGCCTGGCCCTCGTTCTTCTGCCGCTCGCGGTCCTGGTTCGCCTTGACTGCGTCGTCGAACGCCGCCTGCACCTGCTCGGGCGGCTGCGCGCTCTGGATCGTGACGCGGCTCACGGTGATGCCCGTGTGGTAGCGGTCGAGGATCTGCTGCATGAGCTGCTGCACGCTGATCTGGATCGCCTCGCGGCCCTCGTAGAGGATCTGGTCCATGCGGCTCTTGCCGATGACCTCGCGCATCGCCGTCTCGGCCGCCTGCATCGCGGTGTCGTCGGGCTTGCGGTTCGTGAACAGGAAGTCCCTGGCGTCGCGCACGAGGTACTGAACCGCGAACTGCAGATCGACGATGTTCTCGTCGTCGGTCAGCATCAGCGACTCCTTGAGCACGCGCGTCTTCACGTTGTTGCGGTAGCCGATCTCGAGCGTGCGCACCTGCGCGAGGTTGACGATCTCGTGCGACTGGATCGGCCAGGGCAGGCGCCAGCGCAGCCCCGCGCCGGTCTCGGTCGAGAACTGGCCGAAGGTGAGCACCACGCCGCGCTGCCCCTCGACCACGATGTAGAAGCCGCTCGCGAGCCAGACGGCGAGCACGACGGCCGCGATGAGGCCCGCGCCGCCCATGCGGAAGCCCGAGGGCACGCGCGGCGGCGGCTCGCCGCCCGGCGGGCGCCGGCGGCCGAACAGGTCGTTCAGCTTGCGGTTGAAGTTGCGCCAGAGCTCGTCGAGGTCGGGCGGGCCCTGGTTGCCGCCGCCCGGGCCGCGGTTCCCGCCCCCGCGGCCCCAGTTCGGGTCGTTCAGCGACATGACTGGCTCGTGGCTAGAGGCTCGGCTGTGGAGAGGGGTTGTCGGGCCGGCCGCGCGGCTCTCTCCGCTGCGCGGCCTCGGCGATCGCGCCGCGCAGGCCGGCGAGGCCTCCGCCCGTGCGCGCGCTCACGAAAACGCGCGAAATCCTACCATATTCATCGCGTTCGACCGACGGCGCGAGCGCGGAGAGGTCGCACTTGTTCCAGACCGCGATCTGCGGCACGGCGCCGGCCCCGATCTCGGCCAGCACCTTGTCCACGTCCGCGGCCTCTCTCGCGCGCGCGGGCGAGGCGCTGTCGACCACGTGCAGCAGCAGGTCGGCGCGCACGGTCTCCTCCAGCGTCGCGCGGAACGCGGCCACCAGGCTGTGCGGCAGGTCGCGGATGAAGCCGACGGTGTCCGAGAGCACCACCTCGCGTCCCGCGCGCCCGCCTTCGCCTGCGATCCACAGCTTGCGCGCGGTGGTGTCGAGCGTGGCGAACAGCTTGTCGGCCTCGTACGCGCCCGCGCGCGTCAGGGCGTTGAACAGCGTGGACTTGCCTGCGTTGGTGTAGCCCACGAGCGCGACCGAGAACACGTCGCGGCGCGCGCGCGCGCGCCGCCGGATCATTCCTTGCCGGCGCAGTTCGGCCAGCTTCTTCTTCAAGACCCCGATGCGCGCGCCGATCATGCGCCGGTCGAGCTCGATCTGCTTCTCGCCGGGGCCGCCGGTCTTGCCGAGTCCGCCGCGCTGGCGCTCCAGGTGCGTCCAGCCGCGCACCAGTCGGGTCGACAGGTGCACCAGCTGCGCGAGCTCGACCTGCAGCTTGCCTTCGCTGGTCTGCGCGCGCTGCGCGAAGATCTCGAGGATCAGCTCGGTGCGGTCGAGCACGCGGCGGCCGAGCGCCTTCTCGAGGTTGCGCTCCTGCGCGGGCGACAGCTCGTGGTTGAAGATCACGGCCCCCGCATTCAGCGCGTCGGCGGCCTCGCCGATCTCGGCGACCTTGCCGCTGCCCGCGTACAGCCTCGGGTCCGGGCGCCGGCGCCGGCCGCGCACCACCTGGCTGCGGCGCGCCCCCGCGCTCTGCGCGAGGCGCACCATCTCGGCGACGTCGTCCTCGTAGCGCTCGTCGCCGAAGTCGAGGCAGACCAGCACCGCGGCGGCAGCGTCCGCCGCCCTGCGCGCGGCAACGGCGGGCTCGTCGAGCAAACGGAGCTAGGCGCCCGTCTCTGCGGAAAGGGTGATCGGGCGCGAGGGCACGACGGTCGAGATCGCGTGCTTGTAGACCATCTGCGTGACCGAATTCTTGAGCAGGACGACGTACTGGTCGAAGGACTCGAT
>DATIYN010000072.1:0-17347 GCA_035517595.1 Burkholderiales bacterium | reverse complement strand
CTGAACGTCGTTCCCGAAAAGTTCTTCCAGGCGCACGGCATCACGCTGCGCCTCAACGACAGCGTTCTGGCGGTTGATCCGGTCAACAAGGTCGTGCGCTCGGCGCGCTACAAGGACGTGCCGTACGACAAGCTGGTGTTCGCCACCGGCTCGAGCCCCTTCGTGCCGCCGGTGGCCGGACGCGACCGGCGCGACTGCTTCGTCTACCGCACCATCGAGGATCTCGAGACCATCGCGGCGAAGGCGTCGGGCGCCAGGACCGGCACCGTCATCGGCGGCGGCCTGCTAGGCCTGGAAGCTGCGAAGGCTCTGAAGGATCTCGGGCTCGAGACGCACATCGTAGAATTCGCACCGCGCCTGATGGCGGTGCAGCTGGACGATTCCGCAGGCCGGCTGCTGCGGCGGAAGATCGAGGCGCTCGGCGCGACGATCCACGTCTCGAAGAACACCAAGGAAATCGTCCAGGGCGAGACTTGCCGCAACAGACTGGTGTTCGTGGACGGCACCAGCCTGGAGACCGACCTGGTCGTGTTTTCGGCCGGCATCCGGCCGCGCGACGAGCTCGCGCGCGCCGCAGGCATCGCGGTCGGCGAGCGCGGCGGCATTCGCATCAACTCGCATTGCCAGACCGCCAATCCGGACATCTACGCGATCGGCGAGTGCGCGCTGTGGGAAGGACGCACCTTCGGCCTGGTGGCGCCCGGCTACCAGATGGCCGAGGTTGCGGCGCGCCACCTTCTCGGCGAATCGCAGCTGCAGTTTCTCGGCGCCGACATGAGCACCAAGCTGAAGCTCATGGGCGTGGATGTCTGCTCGATCGGCGACGCGCATGGCAGCACGGCCGGCGCGCTCAACTACGTGTTCACCGACGAGGCGGCCGGCATCTACAAGAAGCTCGTAGTCGCGGAAGACCGCAAGCAGCTGCTCGGCGCGATCCTGGTGGGCGACGTGGCCGACTACGGCACGCTACTGCAGATGGCGCTCAACCCGATGCCGCTGCCCGAGCATCCGGAGGAGCTGATACTGCCGGCGCGGGAAGGCAAGAAGGGCCTGGGCATCGAGCTGCTGCCGGATTCGGCCCTGATCTGCTCCTGCAACGGCGTCACGAAAGCAGCGCTTTGCGCCGCGATCGCGGGCGGCTGCCAGTCGCTGGGCGCGCTTAAGAAGCAGACCAGGGCCGCGACCAGCTGCGGCGGCTGCGCGCCGCTCGCCAAGCAGGTCCTCGACGCCGAAATGAAGAAGCGCGGCTTCCGGGTCAACAACCACCTTTGCGAGCACTTCGCCTATTCGCGGCAGGAGCTGTTCCACCTCGTCCGCCTGAACGCGATCCGGACGTTCGACGAGCTGATCCGGCAGCACGGCCGCGGCCGAGGCTGCGACGTCTGCAAGCCGGTGGCGGCCTCGATCTTCGCCTCGTGCTGGAACGAGATGATTCTGAAGCCCGAGCACGCGCCGCTGCAGGATACCAACGACCGGTTCCTCGCCAACCTCCAGAAGGACGGCACGTACTCGGTCGTGCCCCGGGTGCCGGGCGGGGAAATCACGCCCGCCAAGCTCATCGCGCTCGGCGAAGTGGCGAAGAAGTTCGGCTTGTACACCAAGATCACCGGCGCGCAGAGGATCGATCTCTTCGGCGCGCGCGTCGAGCAGCTGCCGCTCGTGTGGAAGGAGCTCATCGACGCCGGCTTTGAATCCGGGCACGCCTATGGCAAGGCACTGCGGACGGTGAAATCCTGCGTCGGCAGCACCTGGTGCCGCTACGGCGTGCAGGACTCGGTGGCGATGGCGATCCGCATCGAGCAGCGCTACCGGGGCCTGCGCTCGCCGCACAAGCTCAAGATGGCGGTGTCCGGCTGCACGCGCGAATGCGCCGAAGCGCAGGGCAAGGACGTCGGCGTCATCGCCACGGAAAAGGGCTGGAACCTCTACGTCTGCGGCAACGGCGGCATGAAGCCGAGACACGCCGATCTTCTCGCCAAGGATCTGGATGACGTGACGTTGATTCGCTACATCGACCGATTCCTGATGCTCTATATCCGCACCGGCGACCGTTTGCAGCGCACCAGCACCTGGCTCGAGAACCTCGAAGGCGGCATCGACTACGTGCGGCGCGCGGTCTGCGAGGATTCCCTCGGCATCGGCGCGGAGCTGGAGGCCGGCATTCAGAAATTCGTCGACAGCTACGCCTGTGAATGGAAGAAGGCGATCGAAACGCCCGCGATCCTGAAGCGCTTCCGCCATTTCGTGAACAGCGACGAGTCCGACGGCAACGTGATGTTCGTCGCCGAGCGCGAGCAGATCCGGCCGGCGCGGCCCGAGGAGCGGGAGGCCAGCCTTGAAGCCGCATGAGGCGATGGCAATCCGCGTCTGCCCGCTCGAGGAAATCGTGCCCAACACCGGCGTGGCGGCGCTCGTCGACGGCGAGCAGGTAGCCGTATTCAGGCTGGACGACGGCAGCGTCCACGCCGTGGGGAATTTCGACCCGTTCTCGCGCGCCAACGTCCTGTCGCGCGGCATCGTCGGCGATCTGAAGGACGAGCTGGTCGTCGCCTCACCCGTCTACAAGCAGCATTTCGAGCTGCTCACCGGCCGCTGCGTCGAAGACGCGGCCGTGCGGATTCCGGTCTATCGCGCGCGCGTCGAGGACGGCTTCGTCGTCGTCGAGCCGCGCAAGCAGGAAGCCGCCGCCTGATGTTTCCGCTATTTCAATTCCATCTCTGACAAAGGAAAGCCATGGCCTATCTCGTCCCTTCGGAATTCGTCACCAAGATGGTGGACGCCGGCGAATCGAAAATCTTCATGTCCTCCCGGGACACGCTGATCCGCGCCTACATGGCGGGCGCCATCCTTGCCCTCGCCGCGTGGTTCGCCGTCACCATCAACGTCAGCACCGGGCAGCCGCTCATCGGCGCGATCCTGTTTCCGGTCGGCTTCTGCATGCTGTACCTGCTCGGCTTCGACCTGCTGACCGGCGTCTTCGTGCTGACGCCGCTGGCGCTGATCGACAAGCGCCCCGGCGTAACCCTCGGCGGCGTGCTGAGGAACTGGGGCCTGGTGTTCTGCGGCAACTTCGCCGGCGCGTTCACGGTCGCGGCGTGCATGGCGATCTACGTCACCTACGGCTTCTCCACCGAGCCGAACGCGGTCGGCAAAGCCATTGGCGCGATCGGCGTGAGCCGGACCCTCGGCTACGAGAAGTTCGGCTTGGCCGGCATGTTCACGCTCTTCGTGCGCGGCGCCCTGTGCAACTGGATGGTCTCGACCGGCGTCGTCGGCGCGATGATCTCGACGCACGTCAGCGGCAAGGTGATCGCAATGTGGATGCCCATCATGGTGTTCTTCTACATGGTGTTCGAGCACTCGGTCGTCAACATGTTCCTGTTTCCCGCGGGTCTGCTGCTGGGCGCGCAGTTCACGTTCGTCGACTATCTCCTCTGGAACGAGATCCCGACCGTCGTTGGCAACCTGGTCGGGGGCCTTTCGTTCACCGGACTCACGCTCTACGCGACGCACGTGAGAACCCTGCCCAAGCGCGATGTGAGAACGGTGACCAAGCTCGCCGCGTAAGGCTGCGGGGGGCGCTCCCGCGATCATGTCTAGCGAACTGAGAATTTCCGTCGGGCAGTACTCGGACCGGGGCCGCAAGGAAATCAACCAGGATTTCCACGGCGCCCGCTTGCCGAAGGAGCCGCAGCTCAGTTCGAAGGGCATCGCCATCGCGCTCGCCGACGGCATCGGCAGCAGCCAGGTCAGTCAGGTGGCGAGCCAGTTCGCGGTCACCGGCGTCCTCGAGGACTACTACTGCACTTCGGAAGCCTGGTCCGTCAAGACATCGGTCGAGCGCGTGCTCGCGGCGACTAACTCCTGGCTGCACTCGCAGACCCAGAAGAGCCAGTACCGCCACGACATGGACCGGGGCTACGTGTGCGCCCTGAGCGCCATGGTCTTCAAGTCGACGACGGCGCACCTCTTCCATGTCGGCGACACGCGGGTCTACCAGGTGCGCGGCAGGTCGCTGGAGCAGCTCACCCGGGACCACCGCCTCTGGGCCTCCGAGGAGCAGAGCTACCTCAGCCGCGCGCTGGGCGTCCAGCCGCAGCTGGAGATCGATTACCGGAGCCTCCCCATCGAGCAAGGCGACTTGTTCCTGCTGGCGACCGACGGCGCCTACGAGCACGTCGACGCGCCAGCCATCGTCGCCGCCATCGAAGCGCAGGCCGGCGACCTGGACAAGGCCGCCGCGAGCATCGCCGCCGAAGCGGTCCAGCGCGGCAGCGAGGACAACATTACCGTGCAGCTGGCGCGGGTCGAGAGCTTGCCCGCGCCGCAGGCGAACGAGATGTACCGCCAGCTGTCGGAGCTGCCCTTTGCGCCGATGCTCGAAGCGCGGATGATCTTCGACGGCTACCGGATCGTGCGGCAGGTGCGCGGCAGCAGTCGCAGCCACACCTATCTCGCCGAGGACATGGAGTCCGGCACCCTGGCGATCCTCAAGATCCCCTCGATCGACCTGCGCGACGACCCGGCCTACCTCGAGCGCTTCCTGATGGAGGAGTGGATCGCGCGGCGCATCGACAGCCCGCACGTGATGAAGCCCGTCCCGCAGACCCGAAAGCGCAATTTCCTCTACGTCGCCACCGAATTCGTCGACGGGCAGACGCTGACGCAGTGGATGGTCGACCACCCGAAGCCGGACGTGGAAAGCGTGCGCGGGCTGGTGGAGCAGACGGCGGTGGGCCTGCGCGCCTTCCACCGGCTGGAAATGCTGCACCAAGACCTGACGCCGGACAATGTCATGATCGACAAGACCGGCACGGTGAAGATCATCGATTTCGGCTCGACCCGCGTCGCCGGCATCCTGGAAATGGGCACCGAAAGCGAGCAGGGGCGCATGCTCGGCGCCGCGCAATGGGCTGCGCCGGAATGCTTTCTCGGCGAGCCGGGAACGGCGCACTCGGACTTGTTCTCGCTGGGCGTGATGACCTACCAGATGCTCACGGGCCGTCTTCCCTACGGCGCGCAAGTGCCGAAGATGACGTCGAGGACCGCGCAGATGAAGCTCGACTACAAGTCCGCGCGCGAATCGCGGCCCGAAATCCCGGTGTGGGTGGACGAAGCGATCCGCAAGGCCGTGCACCCGGATCCCCGCCGGCGTTACGACGAGGTGTCCGAATTTGCCTGGGACCTGCGGCACCCGAACCGGGCTTTCCTGAGCCGGACGCGCCCGCCGCTGATCGAGCGCAATCCGGTGATGTTTTGGAAATGCGTTTCAGCGATCCTGATGGTTTCTGTGCTGTTCCTGCTCTTCCTCAAGCTGGGACACAAATAGTCTCGCCGGAAAATCGGTCCGGTCCTCAGTCGCGGTAGGACGGATCGTTCGCGTCGACGAGACGCTGCATCGCTGCGAACACGTCCTCGCAGGTGCGCTTTTCGCCCGGCCCTGATTCGCGCACCGTTTGGGCAAACACGTCGCGGCGAATCGGATTCAGAGGGCCGGCGCTGCTGGAAGCAATCTGCACGTCGCAGGCGCGCTGCAGCGTCCAGAGCGTCATGAATGCTTCGGGCAGCGACGCCCCCCAGGCGAGCAGGCCGTGGTTGCGCAGGATCACCGCGCGTTTCGCGCCGATGCTGGCCACGAGGCGGGCCTTTTCGCCCTCCTCCACGGTGATGCCCTCGAAGTCGTGGTAGGCGACGCCGTCGTGCAGCTGCGCCGCGTAGAAATTCGTCGCCGAAAGGCCCTCCTTCAGGCAGGCCACCGCCATGCCGGTGGTGGTGTGCGTATGCATGACGCAATGCGCATCGACGATGGCGCCGTGGATCGCGCTGTGGATCACGAAGCCCGCGCGGTTTACCGGCCCTATTGTCTCGCGCACCGGGTTGCCCTCGATGTCGATCAGCAGGAGGCTCGAAGCGGTGATCTCGCGGTAGTGCCGCCCGAACGGATTGATGAGGAACAGGCGCTCCGGACCCGGCACCCGCAGCGTGATGTGGTTGAAGATCATCTCGGTCCAGCCGAGGTGGTGGAACACGCGGTAGCAGGCCGCGAGCTGCACGCGCGCGGCGCGCTCGGCCTCCGATACCGGCAGGTCGCGCGGCTTGCGCGCGGCGCTCTCGAAGTAGATGGTCATGTTTGAACTCCGTGCCGAGAAGAGTAGTCTACCCCTCCATGCGCGGTCCGATGCTCGCGTTGCTGATGCTCCTGCCGCTGGCGGCGGCAGCGCACCCGCACAGCGCGCGCGAGTGCAGCGAGGGGGGCGATTTCATCCGCAACGCGGCGCGCTCGCGCGACACGGGCACGACCAGGGAGTTCTTCGTGAGCCGCCTCGAGGAGGACCTGCTCCTGATCCGCGCCTTTCCGCCGGCGCTGCGCTGGTTCGTGTTCGACGAGGACGACGAACAATTCCTGCGTGTCGAGGTCGAAGCGGTGTTCGACGCACCCGAGGAGGGCGAGCGTCACCGCGCCGAGTTCGTCGAACGCTGCACGCGCCGCTCCGAGCGCCAGTCGGCGCCGACCGTTTAGCCGAAGTTGAAGATCCTGAGCGCGTTGTCCCCGCGCACGCGCTCGCGCGCGCCGTCGGGCAGCCTGTCCACGCGCGCGAGGCAGCCGACCGGGTCGCCGATGGTGTGCGGGTAGTCAGACCCATATAGCACGTGATCCGAGCCGAACACGCGCACCGCCATCGCCAGCGCATCGTCCGTGAACACGACCGAGTCGGCGTAGATTCGGCGCGCATGCAGGCTCGGCTTCTCGCGCGTTTTCGTCCGGCAGGCCGGGATGTGCTCGTAGCACTGGTCCATGCGGCCGATCAGGTAGGGCAGCGTGCCGCCGCCGTGGCTGGCGATGATCTTGAGCTTCTGGAAGCGATCGAAGAAGCCGTCGTAGATCATGCGCGCGACCGCGAGCGTGGTGTCGGTGGTGAAGCCGATCGAGGCGACGAGCTGGAACTGCTGCATTTCCATCTCCGCCACGCCCGGCGGCGCGGTCGGGTGGATGAGAACGGGCAGCTTCGCGTCATCGATCGCCTTCCAGATCCGCTCGAACGCCGGGTCGGTGAGCGCCTTGCCGCCGATGTTGGCGAGCACCATCACGCCGCAGGCGCCGGCCTTCAGCGCGCGCTTGAGCTCGCCGAGCGCCGCCCGCTCGTACTGCCAGGGCAGCGAGCACAGCCACTGGATGCGCCCGGGCCAGTGCTTGCGCGCGTTCGCCATCTCGTCGTTCATGACGCGCGCGGCCTTCAGGCTCACCTGCTCGCCGCCCCAATAGACGTTCGGGCAGGTCAGCGACACCACCGACACGTCGATGCCGACGCGGTCCATGTTCCGGATGCGCAGCTCCCAGTCGAACATCTCCGGCACCGGCGTCATGAACGGCGCACCGTCCAGGTGGATCGCGCGCAAGCCGCCCGTCACGGCCTTGAGCGTGTAGCGCGGGCGGCCGTGCTTCTCGAGCAGCTTGAGCCACTCGCGATTGAGCATGTGCGTGTGAACGTCGATCACGGGTGCCATGTCAGTCCACCTTTGCGCCGGAGGCCTTGACCACGGCCGCCCAGCGGCCCATGTCGGTCTTGATGATCTCGCCGAACTGCTGCGGGGAATTCGGCGTCCAGGGTTCCATGCCGAAGCGGAAGAGCAGCGCGCGGAAATCCTCGGTGTTCTGGAAACGCTGCATCTCGGCATTCAGGCGCGCGACGATCGCGGGCGGCGTGCCGCCGGTCGCCACCACGCCCTGCCAGGCCTGCCAGTCGAAGCCCGGCAGCGTCGCCGAGATCGGCGGCACTTCCGGCATCAGCACCGACTGCTTGCCCGCCGAGGTGCCGAGCGCGGTGATCTTGCCCGCCCTGATGTTGGGCACCGCGACCGAAAAATCGAGGAACATCGCCTCGGGCTTGCCGGCGATGATGTCGAGCACCGCCGCCGCCGAGCCCTTGTAGGGCACGTGCTGGATGTCCAGGCCCTGCTCCTTCTTCAGCACTTCCATGAACAGGTGGTGCGGGCTGCCCGAGCCGGAAGACGCATAGTTGAACTTGCCGGGGTTCTTCTTGACGAGATCCACGAATTCGCGCACGTTCTTCGCGGGGAACGACGGCGACGTCACGAGGAAGAAGTTGACCGAGCCCACGAGCGACACCGGCGCGAAATCCTTCACCGGATCGATCGCCGGCTTGGAGTACATCGCGGGGCTGATGCCAAGCGTGGTGGACGTCGCCATCAGCAGCGTGTAGCCGTCGGCGGGCGCCTTCGCCACGAGCTCGGCGCCGACCAGCGTGCCCGCGCCCGCGCGGTTCTCCACCACCACCGGCTGCTTCAGAGCGGCCGAAAGCCGCTCGCCGATCGCGCGAGCGAGCGTGTCGGTGAGCGCGCCGGCCGGGTACGGCACGATGAAGCGCAGCGGCCGCGCCGGGTAGTCCTGCGCCTGCGCGGCACCGGCGAGCAGTACCGTGGCAATCAGCGTTATCAGTCGCATGCAGCCCTCCTCCTGGAGAGCGCAAGCCTAGAGGCACGCGCCGCTAAAATCAAACGCTTCCTGGCCCGATTTCGCAGATGCGCGTCCTTCTGCTGCTGCTGTTCGCGGCCCTGCCGGCACAGGCGCAGGAGCGCCCGGAGCTGCGCCTCACGCTCGTGCTTTTCGCGGGCGGCGCCTGGCCGGAGAACGAGGCCGTCGCCGCCGCGCAGGAGGCCGTGCGCATTCTCGGTCAATGCGGCGTCACGGCAGGATCGATGGACATCGTGCGCGCCGACGTCGAACCGGGCTTCCGGCTATTCCAGACGCCTCGGTCACGCGCTCTCGCGCGCAAGCTGCGGCTACGCAAGCCCGCGATCTTCTTCGTCGACGGCACGCTGCAGCGGCCGGCGTACGACGCCAAGGCGATCGGCCGCGGCAACAGCGCCTCGAGGCCGGAGCTTGCCGGCACCGTCTGGATCGTGCGCGATGCGCGCGATCCCGCCATCGCGCTCGCGCACGAGCTCGCGCACGTGCTCATGGACAGCGGCGAGCATTCGGAGGAGCCTGGCAATCTCATGCGCGACGAGACCGCGCCCCAGAACACGCGCCTCTCGGACGCGCAGTGCGCACGCCTGCGCGAGAACGCGATCGAACAGGGCCTGCTCGAGCACTCAGGCCGGTGAATCTCCTGCGGCGGCGCGGCGCAGCGGCCAGCCCTTGACGAACGCGTAGTTCGCCGGATTCACGACCGGAAAGGCTCCTGGATCGAGCCGGACCACGGCGCCGGCTGCGGGCAATGCGGGCAGTGGGTGCATGGGAGAGTCAAGCGGCGTGGGCCAGGTCGTCCAGAATCGGGCAGTCGGGACGCTGGTCGCCGTGGCAGTTGTGCATGAGGTGGCGCAGCGTGGTCAGCATCGACTGCATCTCGGCGACGCGCTTTTCGAGCGCGGCCATGTGCGCGCCGGCGATCTTCTTCACGGCGGCGCTCGAGCGCTTCTTGTCCTGCCAGAGCGACAGGAGCGCGCGGATGTCGTCGATCGAAAAGCCGAGCGAGCGGCCGCGCCGGATGAAGCGCAGGTTGTGCACGTCGTGCCCGCCGTAGACCCGGTAGTTGGCGTAGGTGCGCGCGACTTTGCCGAGCAGGCCGATCTCCTCGTAGTGCCGGATCATCTTCACCGAGACGCCGCTCGCCCTGGATGCCCGGCCGATGTCGAGCAGCCCCTGCCCGAGGGCCTCGGCGTGCTCGAATTGCGGTTCGTTTCTTGCCATGTTCAGAGCCTCACGCGGTTGAGTCGCAGCGCGTTGGTCACCACCGAGACCGAGCTCACCGCCATCGCCGCCCCGGCGAAGATCGGCGATAGCAGCAGGCCGAACGCCGGATAGAGCACGCCGGCGGCCAGCGGTATGCCGAGCGCGTTGTAGCCGAAGGCGAAGGCGAGGTTTTGCCGGATGTTGCGCATCGTCGCCCGCGACAGCAGGGCCGCTCGCGCAATGCCGCGCAGGTCGCCCTTGACGAGCGTCACGCCGGCGCTTTCCATCGCCACATCGGTGCCGGTGCCCATGGCGATGCCGACGTCGGCCTGCGCGAGCGCGGGCGCGTCGTTGATGCCGTCGCCCGCCATCGCGACCTTGCGGCCCTCGGCCTGCAGGCGCTTGACCTGGCCCGCCTTGTCCGCGGGCAGCACCTCGGCGAGCGACTCGTCGATGCCGAGCTGGCGCGCCACCGCTTCGGCCGTGGCGCGCGAATCGCCGGTGAGCATCACCACGCGCACGCCCGATTGCCTGAGCGCCGCGATCGCTTCGCGGGTGCTGTCCTTGATCGGATCGGCCACTGCGGCGATTCCGGCGGCCGCGCCGTCCACTGCGAAGAAGACCACGGTCTTCGCCTCGGCACGCCAGGCTTCAGCGCGCGCATCCCATTTCTGCGCATCGACGCCGCGCTGCGAAAGGAAGCCGCGGCTGCCGACGAGCACGCGCACGCCGTCGACGTCCGCCTGCACGCCGAGGCCATTGACCGCCCCGAAGGCGCTCGCGGCGCGCGGCGCTGCGCCGCGCGCTTTTGCGCCTTCCACGATCGCCAGCGCGATCGGGTGCTCGGAGAGCTGCTCCACGCCGGCGACGAGCGCGAGCGCCTCGGACTCGGGAATGCTCTCGCTGGCGAAGCCCACCAGTGCGGGCCGGCCCAGCGTCAGCGTGCCGGTCTTGTCTACGACTACGGTGTCGATGTCGCGCATGCGTTCGATCGCCTCGGCGTTGCGGAACAGGATACCCGCGCGCGCGCCCTGCCCCATCGCCACGGTCATCGAGATCGGCGTGGCAAGGCCGACCGCGCAAGGACAGGCGATGATCAGCACCGCGACCGCGTTCAGGAACGCGTAGGTGAAGCGGGGCTCCGGCCCGAGCAGCCACCAGGCAAGCGCCGTGAATGCTGCGATCGCCACGACGATCTGCACGAAGTACGCGGCGATCACGTCGGCCATGCGCTGGATCGGCGCACGCGTGCGCTGCGCCTCGCCCACCATGTGCACGATGCGCGCGAGCAGCGTATCGGCGCCGACGCGCTCGGCGCGCACCAGCAGCGCGCCGTTGCCATTCATGGTCGCGCCGACCACCTTGTCGCCCGCCGCCTTGGCGACCGGCACCGGCTCGCCGGTCATCATGGATTCGTCCACGCGGCTCGCGCCCTCGAGCACCGCACCATCGACCGGAATCTTCTCGCCGGGCTTCACGCGCAGCCGATCGCCGACGGCGACCGAGGCGAGCGGCACCTGCTCCTCGCTGCCGTCCTTCCGGATGCGCCAGGCAAGGTTCGGCGCGAGCTCGAGCAGCTGCCGGATCGCCTGGCTCGTGCGCCCCATTGCACGCAGCTGCAGGAAGTCGCCGAGCAGCACGAGCGTGACGATCACCGCGGCAGCCTCGAAGTAGGTGCCGACCGCGCCGTCGTGCTCGCGAAATTCCGGGGGAAACAGGCCGGGAACGAGCACTGCCGCCAGGCTGAAGAGGTAGGCGAGCCCTACGCCGAGGCCGATCAGGCTGTACATGTTGAGCGCCCGGTGTGCGAGCGAGAGCCAGAACTTGCGCAGGAGCGGCCAGCCCGCCCAGAGCACGACCGGCGTTCCGAGCGCGAACTCCACCCAGCCGCGCGCGCGCGGCGCGAGACCGAGCGGGTCGTGGTACCCGGCCATGGGCGCCATTGCGAGCAGCACGAGCGGCAGCGACAGGACCGCGCCGACCCCGAGGCGCCACCCGAGGGCCCCCAGCTCGCCGTTGTCCGCAGTGCCCGTTCCCGCGATCGGCACCAGCGCCATGCCGCATTTCGGGCAGTCGCCGGGTCCGTTTTGGATCACCTCCGGGTGCATCGGGCAGGTGTAGCGCGCACTGCGTGCGGCAAGCGCAGCAGGGGCCTTGCCAGACATGAACTTCGAGGGATCGGCCCTGAACGCATTCAGGCAGCCGTCGCAGCAAAAGGCGTACAGCCGGCCTTCATGCTCGAGCTTGTGCTCGGTCGCGGCTGGATCGACCTGCATGCCGCAAACCGGATCGGTCAGGGTAGCCATGCGTTGCAGATTGGACCCTCCTATCATGGGAGGGTCAAGCGCCCTGTTCAGGCAGGCATGCGCCTGTCGAAATCGCGCAGCACTTCGCGCGCGCAGTTGTGCCCCGGAGCCCCGGTCACCCCGCCGCCCGGGTGCGCGCCCGAGCCGCACAGGTAGAGCCCCTTCACGGGCGTGCGGTAGTCCGCGTGCCCCAGCACCGGGCGCGCCGACCAGAGCTGGTCGAGCGAAAGGCGGCCGTGGAAGATGTCGCCGCCCGTGAGGCCGAACACTCGCTCCAGGTCCGCCGGCGAGAGCGCGCTGTGCGCGATGACGCTCCGCCGGAACCCCGGCGCATGCGCTTCGACGACAGCGAAGATGCGCTCGATCGCCTCCGCCTTGCGGCTCTCCCACTCGGCTTCGGGCGCGAAGTGCTGGCAGAAGAGGCTCGCGACGTGCGCGCCGCCGGGCGCGAGCGTGTCGTCCAGCGTGCTCGGGATCACCATCTCCACAATCGGCGCCTTTGCCATGCCCTCGGCGCGCGCATCCAGGTAGGCGCCGTCCATGTACGCGAGCGACGGCGCGAGGATGATGCCCGACGCGTGATGCGGACCCGGCTCGGGCAAGACGGTGAAGCGCGGCAACGCGGAGAGCGCCACGTTCATGCGAAATGTGGCCGAGCCGCACTTGTAGCGCTCGATGCGCTCGCGGAACTCCCGCTCGAGCAGGCTCGCGTCCACGAGCTTCAAGTACAGCCGCTTCGGATCGACGTTCGCCACGATCGCCCGGGCCGCCAGCGTGCGGCCGTCTTCCAGCTGCACCTCGCCCGGCCGCACGCCGGCGACTGGCGCCCCGCATTCGATCGTCGCACCCCGGCGCCGCGCCTCGGCCGCGAGCGCCTCGCTGATCGCGCCCATGCCGCCGATCGCATGGCCCCACTGCCCGCGTTTGCCGTTCACCTCGCCGAAGCTGTGGTGCAGCAGCACGTAGGCCGTCCCGGGGTGGAATGGGCTGGCGTAGTTGCCCACCACCGCGTCGAAGCCGAAGACGGCTTTGACCGGATCGGATTCGAACCATTCCCCCAGCCAGTCGGCCGCGCTGCGCGTGAACAGTCCCAGCAGGTCACGCTGAAAGGGAACATTCTTCTTTCGAATTCGATTTGAGACTTTCAGGAACCTGAGAATGTCTTTCAATCCTCCCCCCGCATTGGGCGGCGTCTCAAGCACGGTCGAGCGCAGCACGTCGGCCACCTTCTCCAGGGCGGCCCAGTAGTACGGCAGCCGGTTCGCGTCGCGCGCGGAGAACTTCGAGAATTCCTGCTGCGTCGCCCCGAGCCCGCCGCCCACCTTCAGGTAGCCGCCTTCCAGCGGCAGGAAGTTGGCGAGCGGACGCTCGACGATGCGCAGGCCATGGCGCGCGAGCTGCAAGTCGCGGACCACCTTTGCCTGCAGCAGGCTCACGGTGTAGGACGCCGACGAATTCCGGAAACCGGGATGGAACTCCTCGGTGACCGCGGCGCCGCCCACGATGCCGCGGCGCTCCAGAACCCGGACCTTGAGGCCCGCCCCGGCGAGGTAGCAGGCGCAGACCAGGCCGTTGTGCCCCGCACCGACGACGATGACGTCCGCGGCGGCGCCCGCGCTCACTCTACGGTGACGGACTTCGCGAGGTTCCTGGGCTTGTCTACGTCGGAGCCGCGCGCGAGCGCGGTATGGTAGGCGAGCAGCTGCAGCGGGACCACGTGCAGGATCGGCGAGAGCGGCCCGTAGTGCTCGGGCAGGCGCACGACGTGCATGCCATCGCCGGCCGCGATATGGGTGTCGGCGTCGGCAAGCACATAGAGCTCGCCGCCGCGCGCCTGAACCTCCTGCATGTTCGACTTGAGCTTTTCGAGCAGCGCATCGTTGGGCGCCACCGTCACCACCGGCATTTCCGAAGTGACCAGCGCGAGCGGTCCATGCTTGAGCTCGCCGGCCGGGTAGGCTTCGGCGTGAATGTAGGAGATCTCCTTCAGCTTGAGCGCGCCCTCGAGCGCGATCGGGTAGTGCAATCCGCGGCCGAGGAAGAGCGCGTGCTCCTTCTTCGAAAAGCGCTCGGCCCAGGCGATCAGCTGCGGCTCGAGCGCAAGCCCCGCTGCGAGCGCCTTGGGCAGGTGCCGAAGCCTGCGCAGATGCCCCAGTTCGTCCTTTCTGGACAGCTTCCGGCCGAGCTTCGCCAGGCAAAGCGTGAGCAGGAACAGTGCGACGAGCTGCGTGGTAAACGCCTTTGTCGAGGCAACGCCGACTTCGGTCCCCGCGTGCGTGAGGAAACGCAGGCGAGTCTCGCGCATCATTGCGCTCGAGGAGACGTTGCAGATCGCGAGCGTGAGCTTTTGGCCCAGCGAGCGCGCATGCTTCAGCGCCGCTAGCGTATCGGCGGTCTCGCCCGACTGCGAGATTACGACCACCAGCGCGTGCGGGTCCGGAACGCTGTCGCGATAGCGATACTCGCTTGCGATCTCGACCTGCGCTGGCAGCCGCGCGAGCGATTCCAGCCAGTACTTCGCCACCAGCCCCGAGTAGTAGCTCGTGCCGCAGGCGAGCAGCAGCACCGATCTGGCCCTGCCGAGCGCCGTGCCCCTGGCGTCCCCGAACAGCGCCGGCGAGATTTCCTGCACGCCTTCGAGAGTATCGGCGACCGCGCGCGGCTGCTCGAAGATCTCTTTCTGCATGAAGTGGCGATAGGGTCCGAGTTCGGCGGTCGCGCTGCTCGCCTGGACGGTGTGCACCGTTCGCTTCACCTCGCGGCCCGCGGAGTCGAAGACACGGAAGCCTTCAAGGTCGACCTCCGCGACGTCGCCTTCCTCGAGGTAGGCAATCTGGTCGGTGGTGCCGGCGAGCGCCAGGGCGTCCGAGGCCAGGAAATTCTCGCCTTGCCCCACGCCGACGACCAAAGGGCTGCCGGCGCGCGCGCCAACCACCCGGTGCGGCTCCTTCCTCGAAACGACGGCGATCGCATACGCACCCGCAAGGCGCCTGACCGCGCGGCGCACGGCCTCGAGCAAACTGCCCGCGTAGAGACTGTGCACCAAATGGGCGATGACCTCGGTGTCGGTCTGCGTCTCGAAGGCATAGCCCGAGGCCTTGAGTTCGGCGCGCAGCTCGTCGTGGTTCTCGATGATGCCGTTGTGCACGAGAGCGATCTCGTCGCGCGAGAAGATCGGATGCGCATTGCGCGTGACCGGTGCGCCGTGCGTCGCCCAGCGCGTGTGCGCGATGCCGGTTTCCGCGCCGAGGCGCTGCTTCCGGATCTGGGCCTTCAGGTCGGCAACGCGCGCCACGCTGCGCAGGCGCTCGAGCTTGCCGTGCGCGAGCGCAGCCACGCCGCAGGAGTCATAACCGCGATATTCGAGGCGCCGCAGGCCCTCCACGAGTACCGGCAGGATGTCGCGGCGCGCTGCGGAGCCAACGATGCCGCACACGGCTATTTCTTACCGACGGGCTTGGGCGGAGACCAGCGCGCGATCGATACCTGCTTCGCGCGCGCCACCGTGAGCTTTCCGGGCGGCGTGTCCCTGCTGATCGTCGAGCCCGCGCCGATGTACGAGCCCCTGGCGATTCGCACCGGCGCGACCAGAGTCGCGTCCGAGCCGATGAAGCTGTCGTCCTCGATGACCGTGCGATGCTTCGCAGCGCCGTCGTAATTGCAGGTGATCGTCCCGGCGCCGATGTTGACGCCGCTCCCCACCTCGGCGTCGCCGATGTAGGTGAGATGGTTCGCCTTCGAACCCTTGCCGATGCGGCTTGCCTTCACCTCCACGAAGTTGCCGATGTGCACGCCCGCGTCGAGCCTCGCGCCCGGCCGCAGGCGCGCGTAGGGGCCGATGCGGCACCCGGCGCCGATCTCGGCGTCCTGCAGCAGGCTGAAGGCGCGCACCTCCGTGTCCGCGCCGATCGTCACCTCGCGCAGCACGCAGTTCGGCCCGATCATCACGCGGTCGCCGAGCCGTACCCGGCCTTCGAAAATGCAGTTCACGTCGATCGAAACATCCTGCCCGCAGGAAAGCTCGCCGCGCACGTCGACGCGCCAGAGGTCTGCGAGCCGGACGCCCGCGGCAAGCAGCTTCTTCGCCTGCGTGTTCTGGTAGGCGCGCTCGACGATCGCGAGCTCCTCGCGCGAATTCACACCCGCGACCTCCATACGCTCGGATGCCTTGATTGCGCTCACGGGCGCGCCCGCGCCGGCGGCGATCCGGATGACGTCGGTAAGGTAGTACTCCTTCTGTGCGTTGCGGTTCGCGATCTTGGCGAGCCAGCCCGCAAGGCGCGAGGCGTTGGCCGCAAGGAGGCCCGCGTACCATTCGCGGATCGCGCGCTCGGCGCGCGTCGCGTCCTTTTCCTCGACGATGCGCAGCACGCGGCCTGGCGCCCTTCCCTCCTTCGCTTCGCGCACCACCCGGCCGTAGCCGGCCGGATCCGAAAGGTCGCTCGTCGCGATGGCGATGCCCTTGCCTGCACCGCGCACGAGCCTTCGCAGCGTTTCGCTGCGCACGAGCGGCACGTCGCCGTTCAGCACGAGCACCATGGCGGCACGCGGAATGCGCGGCAGAGCCTGCATGAGCGCGTGCCCGGTGCCCCGCTGCCGCGCCTGCTCGACCCACTCCAGCGGCGCACCCTGAAACGCAGCGCGCACCTGCTCGCCGCCGTGACCGTAGACGACGTAGACGCGTTCCGGCTTGAGCGCCTGCGCCGCGTCGACGACATGCGCGAGCAGCGGCCGGCCGGCGAGCTGATGCAGCACTTTGGGCAGCGCCGAGCGCATGCGCTTGCCCTGGCCTGCGGCGAGGATGACGACGTGAAGTGGCATTCGGACCCGGGCCGCAGATTCTAGCACCGCTCGCCAGAACTCCTTGATACTTCTTGGAAAACGGGACTACACTGACCGTCACATTTCTGTCATGGCGATCGGCGGCGACTATCTCGAGATGTGCTTCCGGCTGGCCGTGGCCCTCGCCGCGGGCGCCCTGATCGGTCTGGAGCGGAGCTACCGCGGGCGACCTGCCGGCTTTCGCACGCACGCGCTGGTGTGCACCGCCTCGGCCCTGCTGATGCTCATCACTGTGTACGAGCACCTCTGGTTCTCGGGCGGCAGCCACGCGCGCACAGTGCTTGATCCCACGCGCATGTCCCAGGGCATCATGACGGGGATCGGCTTCCTGGGCGCCGGCGTGATCGTGAAGGAAGGGCTCACGGTCCGCGGCCTCACGACCGCGGCGTCCATCTGGATGACAGCCTCGATCGGCATCCTGATCGGAATCGGCTTCTACTTTCCTGCCGGCATCGCCACCGTGCTCACGCTCGGCACGCTCTCGGTGTTCCGCTGGATCGAGGGC
>DATIYN010000071.1:0-8485 GCA_035517595.1 Burkholderiales bacterium | reverse complement strand
CCCTTGAAGTGGTGCGGCAGCTCCACGTACATGTTGAAGCTGGCAAGGGTGTGCTGCGTGCCGCCGGTGCGCTCCATGATCCGCACCGGGTGGCGGATGGCCTTCACGCCCACCTGGTCGATCGCGAGCTTGCGCGAGTCGGGCGTGGCCTGGACGTCCGGGATGTTCTGCAGATCTTTGGCTTTCATGCCGCCATTATATCTCCGAGTAAATTACTCGGGTATTGCGGCGCGTATCGACCTGCGAATCCCTTCGGCATCCAACCCTACTGACGACAGGAGCTTTGCCGAGTCGCCGTGCTCGATGAAGCGGTCGGGCAGTCCCAGCAGCAGCGTTTTCACGCCGCTTTCGGCGAGCGCTTCCAGCACCGCGCTGCCCGCGCCTCCCATGACCTGGTGCTCCTCGACCGTGACGATGAGCTCGTGGCTCGCCGCCAGCTCGCGCACCAGCGCCGCATCGAGCGGCTTCACGAAGCGCATGTTGGCGACGGTCGCGTTCAGCGTCTCGCCCGCCTCGAGCGCCGGCTTCACCATCGAGCCGAATGCGAGGATGGCGATCCTCTTACCTTGGCGCCTGATTTCCGCCTTGCCGATCGGAATTGGGGAAAACTCCTTCTGCAAGGCAACCCCCGGACCGGAACCGCGCGGGTACCGCACCGCTGCCGGTCCATTGATCTGGAATCCGGTGAACAGCATCTGGCGGCATTCGTTTTCGTCCGCCGGCGCCATGACCACCATGTTCGGCACGGTGCGCAGGTAGGCGTAGTCGAACGCGCCGTTGTGCGTCTGGCCGTCTCCGCCCACCACGCCGCCGCGGTCCAGCGCGAACAGCACCGGCAGGTTCTGGATCGCCACGTCGTGGATGAGCTGGTCGTAGCCGCGCTGCAGGAAGGTCGAATAGATCGCCACCACGGGCCTCAGGCCCTCGCAGGCGAGCCCAGCGGCGAAGGTCACCGCGTGCTGCTCGGCGATGGCCGCGTCGAAGTAGCGCTCCGGATACTCCTCCGAGAAACGCACCAGGCCCGAGCCCTCGCGCATCGCGGGCGTGATCGCGACGAGGCGCTCGTCCTGCTCCGCCATGTCGCACAGCCAGTCGCCGAACACCTGGCTGTAGGTCGGCTTGCCGCCGGCGGCGGGTTGCTTGATGCCCTCGGCGGGATCGAACTTGCCGGGGCCGTGGTAGGTGATCGGATCTTCCTCGGCGAGCTTGTAGCCGTGGCCCTTCCTCGTGAGCACGTGCAGGAACTGCGGGCCGCGCAGGTTCTTGCGGATGTTCGTCAGCGTGGCGACCAGCGTATCGAGGTCGTGGCCGTCGATCGGCCCGATGTAGTTGAAGCCGAACTCTTCGAACAGCGTCGAGGGCGTCACCATGCCCTTGACGTGTTCCTCGGCGCGCTTGGCGAGCTCCCAGGCGATCGGCAGGCGCTTGAGGATGTGCTCGCTCGCGCGCTTGGCGGTGTCGTACATGCGCCCGGAAAGGAGCCGCGCGAGGTAGTTCGTGAGCGCGCCCACGGGCGGAGAGATCGACATCTCGTTGTCGTTGAGGATCACCAGCAGGTCGACGTCCATGGCGCCGGCGTTGTTGAGCGCTTCGAAGGCCATGCCCGCCGACATCGCGCCGTCGCCGATCACCGCGATCGCCTTGCGCTTCTCGCCCTTCCTCTTCGCGGCCACCGCCATGCCGAGCGCGGCCGAGATCGAGGTCGAGGAGTGCGCGGTGCCGAAGGCGTCGTATTTCGACTCGCTGCGGCGCGGGAAGCCGGAGATGCCGTCGATCATGCGCAGGCGCGCCATCTGCTCGCGCCGCCCGGTGAGGATCTTGTGCGCGTAGGTCTGGTGGCCGACGTCCCAGACGACGCGGTCCTCGGGCGTGTCGTAGACGTAGTGCAGCGCGATCGTGAGCTCGACCGTGCCGAGGTTCGAGGACAGGTGGCCGCCCGTCTTCGACACCGAGTCGAGCACGTAGGCGCGCAGCTCGTCGGCGAGCTGCACGAGCTGCCGCCGGTCCAGGCGCCGCAGCTGCGACGGATCGTCGATCGTCTTCAGCAGCTCGTACATCGAGGGATTGTAGCCCCCGGCTTCGTGCTCGCCCGGCAGATCCCCGGTGATGGTCGCCATGCCTAGAATTTTCTCAGAACGATGAAGTCGGCGAGCTGACGCAGGCGCAGCGCGCGCTCGCCGAAGCCCTCCAGCGCGGCATGCGCCTGGCGCCGGAGCTCCTCGGCGAAGGCTCTCGCGTCGGAAGCGCCCATCGCCTGCACGTAGGTCGCCTTGCCCTGCCTGGAGTCCTTGCCCGCGGTCTTGCCGAGCGTCGCGGTGCTCGCCTCGGCATCGAGCACGTCGTCCACCACTTGGAAGGCGAGCCCGATGCGGCGCGCATACTGCTCCAGCGCCGCCGGACAGGGGCCGGTGCAGAGCGCGCCCAGCTTCACCGCGGCGCCGATGAGCGCGCCGGTCTTGCGCACGTGCATGAACTCGAGCTCGGTCTGCGAGAGCGCCTTGCCCGTGGACTCCAGGTCGATCGCCTGGCCGCCCGCCATGCCGCGCGAACCGGAGGCCGAGGCGAGCGTTCGCACCATCTCTAGCTGGCGCGCTGCGTCGCCGCCCTGCTCCGCGAGCAGCTGGAACGCGAGCGTCTGCAGCGCGTCGCCGACCAGCAGCGCCGTCGCCTCGTCGTACTCGACGTGCACGGTCGGCTTGCCCCGGCGCAGCACGTCGTCGTCCATGCACGGCATGTCGTCGTGCACGAGCGAGTAGGCGTGGATGAGCTCGACTGCGGCCGCGGCGATCCCGAGGCGGCCGGGCTCCGCGCCCGCGAGCTCGCCCGCCGCGAAAGTGAGCAGCGGACGCACGCGCTTGCCGCCTTCCAGCGTCGCGTAGCGCATTGCTTCGTGCAGGCGCGCGGGCGCATGCTGCGGTCCGGGCAGGCAGCGCTTGAGCGTTTCCTCCACGCGCCCCTGGATGCTGCCCATCCAGGCCGCGAAATCGGCCTCAGTCGTCGTCGCCGCCATCGGAAACCGCCGAGAGCGGTTTGAGGATTTCGCCCTCGAGCACCTTCACCTGCTGCTGCGCGGCGTCCAGGCGCGCGCGGCATTGCTTCGCGAGCTCCAGCCCGCGCTTGTGCGCGGCGAGCGACTGCTCGAGCGTGAGGCCGCCGTCTTCCATCTTCGCGACAATGCCCTCGAGCTCCGTCAGCGCCTTCTCGAAGCTGAGCTCCGCCGGGGCGGTATCTTTCTTGGCCATAGGGGGGAACTGCCACCTTACCGCGAGCGCCGCTGGCGGGTCAATCGCGGAATCAGGTAAAATCGCGCGCTTTTAAGCACTTACGCATGTCCACCCTCGCGACGCCGGCCGAGCTGCGGCCGGCCCACTGCCAGCTTCCCGTGTCCTGGTATTTCGACCCGGAGGTGTTCGAGCGCGAGAAGCAGTTGCTGTTCGACGCCGGCGCGAACTACGTGGGCCACGAGCTCATGGTCCCGGAAACGGGCAGCTACCAGACGCTCGGCTGGATGGACCACGCCAAGGTGCTGGTGAGAAATGGGCCGGAAAAAAGCGGCGGCGTCGAGCTGCTGTCCAACGTCTGCCGCCACCGTCAGGCGATCATGCTCGAGGGCCGCGGGCGCCTGGAGAGCATCGTCTGCCCGCTGCACCGCTGGACCTACGACCTCAAGGGCGAGCTGCTGGGCGCGCCGCGCTTTCCCGAGAATCCCTGCGTGAAGCTCGGCGCCACGCCCCTCGTGAACTGGAACGGGCTGCTGTTCGCCGGCCCGCGCGACCCGCACCAGGACCTCGCAGGCATGAAGACGCGCGCGGACTTCGATTTCTCCGGCTACGTGCTCGACCGCATCGAGACCACCGACTACGCCTGCAACTGGAAGACCTTCGTCGAGGTCTACCTGGAGGTGCTCCACGTCGAGCCGTTCCACGCCGGCCTGGGCAATTTCACCGACTGCGGCGGCTTCCACATCGAGGCGGGCGAGCACTACTCGGTGCAGGTCGTGCCCGCGAAGAACGGCCTCGCCACGCCGGGCACGCCCGTCTACCGCCGCTGGCACGAGGCCTGCCTCGCGCAGCTGCGCGGCGCGACGCCCAAGTACGGCGCGCTCTGGGCCACCTACTTCCCGGGTCTCACGCTCGAGTGGTACCCGAACGTGCTCGTGGTCTCGAACCTCATCCCGCGCACGCCGCAGCTCACGACCAACGTGGTCGAGTTCTACTACCCGGAGGAGATCGTCCACTTCGAGCCCGAGTTCATCGAGGCGCAGCAGGCCGCCTACCTGGAGACCGCGCGCGAGGACGACGAGATCCAGCAGCGCATGGACCGCGGCCGGCGCGCGCTCATGCTCCAGGGGCTGGACGACGCGGGCCCCTACCAGTCGCCGATGGAGGACGCGATGGTGCACTTCCACGAGTGGCTGCGAAAGCAGTTGAACAGCGGACCCGGCGCCTGAGCCCGCTCGTCTCGACCGAAGCGCTCGCGCAGCACCCCGAATGGCGGGTGTTCGACTGCCGGCACGATCTCGCCGATCCGGCGGCCGGCGAGCGCCTATACGCGGAGTCGCACCTGCCGGGCGCGCTGTTCGCGCACCTCGATCGCGACCTGTCGGCGCCGAAGACCGGCACGAACGGGCGCCACGCGCTGCCCGAGGCGAAGACCTTCATCGGCTGGCTCGGCAAGCAGGGCTTGAAGCCCGCCGACACGGTCGTCTGCTACGACGCCGGCTCCGGCGCGATGGCCTCGCGCCTGTGGTGGATGCTGCGCTGGGCAGGCCACGAGCAGGCCGCGGTGCTGGACGGCGGCTTTGCGAAGTGGCGGCGCGAAGGCCGGCCGGCGACCGCTGAAGCGCCCCGGTTCGAGCCGCTGGCCTACCCGGGCCGCGCGCGCGCCTCGATGCACGCGAGCCTCGCCTACGTGGAGAAGAAGCTCAAGCGCGCGGCGCTGCTGGACGCGCGCGCACCGGCGCGCTACCGCGGCGAGCAGGAGCCGATCGACCCGGTCGCCGGCCGCATCCCGGGCGCGAAGAACCGCTACAGCAACGACAACCTTTCGCCCGAAGGGATCTTCAAGAGCCCGGAAGTCCTGCGCGCGGAATTCGAAAAAATCCTTTCCGGAAGAAACCCGAGCGAAGTCATCAACTACTGCGGCTCCGGCGTCGCCGCCTGCCACAACGCTCTGGCGATGGAGCTCGCGGGCCTCACCGGCTCGCGCGTGTACATCGGCTCCTGGAGCGAGTGGTCGGCCGACCCGACGCGACCGATTTCACGCAGCGCCTAGCGCGTCAACTCGACGCTCGTTCCGCCCAGGAAAAAAGCTGGCTGAAGACGCTCTCGCGGATCTCGCGGCGCGAGAGCACCAGGTCGTGCAGCGCGCCGGGGAACGCGAGGACGGTGACGTCCGGCCCCAGCGTGCGCGACCAGCGCGCGATCGACTTCCAGGCGAGCACGATGTCGGCCTCGTCCGAGTGCATCGACAGCACCGGGATGCCGAGCTTCAGGCCGGCGTGGACCTTCGCATGCGCGTCGAAGATGGCGCGCACCCAGCCGAAGTAGGCCGGAAACCCGTACTCGGGCTTCAGCGCGAGGTCGAAGTCCCACTCGCCCTGCCAGTCGCGGTGCAGGCTGCGCACGTACTCCGGCAGAACCGCCTTCGGATCGTGCAGGAACGGCGAGAACCAGCCGAGGAGCTGCGCGATGCGAAGCCGGCCCTTGTGCGACTCGCGCCAGTCGAAGAACGGGCTGTTCAGCCAGAGCGCGCGGATATTGTCCTTTAACTCGCCTTCAGAACAATACAAGGAGCAAACCAATCCGCCCGTCGAATGGCCTGCGAGCAGCACGGGTCCGCCGATCGCTTGCAGCGCGTTCGTCAGATCCGCGTGGTACTCGGCGAGGTCCTTGCAGAAGCACGGATGCTGGTGCGGCAAGAGCGAGCGGCCGTGCTTGCGCAGGTCGAGCGCGTAGAACGCGTAGCCCTCGGCGGCGAAGCGCTCGGCCAGGTGGCGCTGGAAGAAGTAGTCGATGAAGCCGTGGACGTACAGGACGGCGCCGCGCGGCGCGTCGCCCGCAGGCAGGCGCACCAGCGTCGCGACGACGCGGCCGTCGTAGTCGTCGGGCGCCGGCAGCTCGAGCGCCTCGAATCCCGGCAGCAGCCGGTCAGGCTGCCACGCCATGTCGCCTGAGCGCCCAGATCACGTGTTCGCGCACCAATTCGGAAGGATGCTGCTGTCTTTCTTTCAGTGAAGTTATCACTTCCGGCGCGGAGGGTGCGTTGCCCAGCCCCACCGCCAGGTTCCTGAGCCAGCGCTCGTAGCCGATGCGCCGGATCGGCGATCCGCGCAGCCGCTCGTCGAACTCGGCCTCGGTCCAGGCGAACAGCTCGACGAGCGTCGCGCGGTCCAGGCCGTTGCGCGCCTCGAAATCCTTCTCGCCCGAGGGCTTCGCAAAGCCGTTCCAAGGGCACACCAGCTGGCAATCGTCGCAGCCGTAGACGCGGTTGCCGACGAGCGGGCGCAGCTCCTCGGGGATCGCGCTCTTGTGCTCGATCGTGAGATACGAGATGCAGCGGCGCGCATCGAGCCGGTACGGCGCCACGATCGCGCGCGTCGGGCAGACCTCGATGCATCGTTCGCAGGTGCCGCAGCGATCCTCCTTTTCGGGGTCCGGTTCCAGGGGCAGGTCGCAATAGACTTCGCCGAGGAAGAACCAGGAACCCTGGCGATCGAGCAGCAGCGTGTGCTTGCCGCGCCAGCCGATCCCCGCCCGCGCCGCAAGCTCCACCTCCATCACCGGCGCCGAGTCGGCGAACACGCGATGGCGGAACGGACCGTGCTCGGCGGCGATGCGCTCGCACAGGCGCTGCAGCCGGCTGCGCATCAGCTTGTGGTAGTCGCGGCCGCGCGCGTAGCGCGCGACGTAGGCGCGCGCGCGGTCGGCGAGCTCCTCGCCGATCGCGCGCGGCTCGTCGCGCAGGTAATCCAGACGGCAGGTGATGACGCGCAGCGTGCCCGGCACGAGCTCGGCCGGCCGCTCACGGAGGCCAGCGTGGCGGGCCATATAATCCATCTCGCCGTGCCATCCCAACCCGAGCCACTCGGCGAGCCGGGCGCCGGCGGCCTGCAGGTCCGCGTCCGCGATGCCGACGGCCTGGAAGCCCAGCTCGGCGCCCCACTGTTTGATCCGGTCGGCCAATTCCGCCATGGCCATCGAGCTTAGCCTGCCCGACGAAGCGGCGACGCTGCGCCTGGGCGCGGCCTGCGCGGCCGGCGCGGCCAAGGGCCTCGCCCTCTACCTGCGCGGCGAGCTCGGCGCCGGAAAAACCACGCTGGTCAGGGGCTTGCTGCGCGCCCTGGGCCACCGGGGGCGGGTGAAGAGCCCGACCTACACCCTGGTTGAACCTTATGCGGATTTGAGATTAAACTTGTATCACTTTGATTTTTATAGATTCAAAGACCGATCCGAATGGCTGAGCTCAGGCTTCCGCGAGCATTTCGATCCGGAATCGCTTTGCATTGTCGAATGGCCGGAGCGCGCCGGCGACCTGATCGCGCCGCCGGATCTGGACATCGAGCTGCGCTACGCGGGCGAGGCGCGCACGGCGACGCTCAGCGCGCGCTCGCCGGCGGGCGAAGCCTGGCTCGCCTCCGTGCAGGAGCACTGGCGCTCTTCCTAGGCGCCGCGGCCTTCGCTTCGGCCGCGCACGCGCAGATCGTCTCCACTCGCATCTGGCCCGCGAAGGACTACACGCGCGTCACGCTGGAATCGAAGTCCGAGCTCCGGTTCCAGCTCTTCTCGGTGAAGGATCCCGAGCGCCTCGTGCTCGATCTCGAGGGCGTCGAGATCAGCCCGGCGCTAGCCGAGCTCAACAACAAGGTGGCCACGGGCGACCCGTACATCGACAAGCTGCGCGTCGCGCGCAATCGCCCGGGCGTGGTGCGCCTGGTGCTCGACCTCAAGGCCGAGGTGAGGCCGCAGGTGTTCACGCTGCAGCCGGTCGCCGACTATGGCCATCGCCTCGTGCTCGACCTGTATCCGCTGGTTCCCGTCGATCCGCTCGCCGCGCTCATCGAGGCGGACGGCAAGCTGCCCCCGCGCGCCGCGCCCGCCACCGGCCCGCGGGTGCCCTCCGTCCCCGACAAGCCACGCGTCGCGCGCATGGCCACGGTCGTCATCGACGCGGGCCACGGCGGCGAAGACCCGGGCGCGCGCGGCCGGCGCGGCTCGCAGGAGAAGGACATCACGCTCACGATCGCGCGCCGGCTGAGGGACCTCGTGGACGCCGAGCCCGACATGCGCGCCGTGATGACGCGCGACGCCGACTTCTACGTGCCCCTGCAGGTGCGCGTCGACAAGGCGCGACGCGTGAAGGCCGACCTGTTCGTCTCGGTGCACGCCGACGCCTTCATCAAGCCGTATGCACGCGGCTCGAGCGTGTTCGCGCTCTCGGAGCGGCGCGCCACTTCCGAGGCGGCGCGCTGGCTGGCGAAGAAGGA
>DATIYN010000070.1:0-22951 GCA_035517595.1 Burkholderiales bacterium | reverse complement strand
GCCCAGCGCCGCGAACGCGACGACCCACAGCGGCGACAGGCGCCAGAAGAAGAGCAGGCCGAACGCCGCGAGCGCGAGGGCGAATTCGAGCGGACTGCGCACCGCGCTCGTGAAGATCGGATCGTAGAGCGCGGCGAGCAGGATGCCGACCACCGCGGCGTTGATGCCGCTCAGCGTTGCGCGGATGGCCGGGTGCCGGCGCCATGCGCTCCAGAATGGCAGGGGGCCGAGCGCGAGGAAGAATGCCGGCAGGAAGATCGCGACCAGCGCCAGCATGCCTCCCGCCCAACCGGTGGGCACGCCCTTCGCCACCGCGCCGAGGTACGCGGCGAAGGTGAAGAGCGGTCCCGGCACGGCCTGCGCGACCCCGTAGCCGGCGAGGAACTCGTCGTCGCCGATCCAGCCCGTCGGAACGACCTCGGCGCGAAGCATCGGCAGCACGACGTGCCCGCCGCCGAACACGAGCGAGCCCGCGCGATAGAAGCTGTCGAACAGGGCGAGCGCATGATTTCCGGTCCATTGCGCGAGCACCGGCAGGAGCGCGAGCAGGCCGAAGAAAAATGCCCAGGCGCACCAGCCGAGCCGGCGACTGATGCCGAAGTCCAAATGCGCGGAAGAGGGCATTTCCATTGCGGGAACCAGGCGCCAGCCTGCGATCGCGCCTCCAGCGATTGCGGCGATCTGAGCAAGCGAGCTGTGCCAGGAAAGCACGAGGAGCGCCGCGAGGATCGCGAACGAGGCGCGCGCCCGGTCGGGACAGAGCTGGCGACCCATGCTCCAGACTGCTTGAGTCACGACCGCGACCGCCGCCAGCTTCAGGCCATGAAGCCATCCGGCGCGCAACGTATCGGGGCCCATGACATCCAGTCCGTAGCCGAACGCGATCAGGATCAGCGCGGAGGGCAGGGTGAAGCCGAGCCAGGCGGCGATCGCCCCTGGAATCCCGGCCCTCGAAGCACCGAGCGCGATGCCGACCTTGCTGCTCGCGGGTCCGGGCGTGAACTGGCAAATCGCGACCAGATCGGCGAAGGCCTGGTCGTCGAGCCAATTGCGCCGCTCCACGAACTCCGTGCGCAGATAGCCGATGTGGGCGATCGGTCCGCCGAACGACGTGCAGCCGAGCCGGAGAAAGATCCAGCAGATCGCGAGCGGCGATGTCTTCATTGGCGCCCGCCGAAAGGGCGAGGCGCAGGATAGCAGGCCGCCCTCGGCGGCGGCTATCCCAGCAGGCCGAGGATGCCCGCGTAGACGCCGAAGCCGGCGGTGAGCGCGATCACGAGCGCGACGAGCAGCGCATAGCCGCCGCGGATGCGATGCGGCGCGGGCAGGCGGCGCGCGAGGAGGTAGAGGAATCCGAGCACGATCGGCAGCAATAGCGCGTTCATCACCTGCACGCCCACGCTGAGCTTCACCAGGTTGGCGCCGGAGCCCACGAGCAGGCCGCCGGCGGCGAGCGAGACGGTGTAGACGCCGTAGAACCAGGGCGCTTCGCGCGGCGAGTGCTCGAGGTAGTGCCGCTTGCCGAGAAGCTCGCCCACCGTGCGCGCGGCCGTGAGCGTGACCACGATCGTCGCGACCAGGGCGGAGCCCGTCATGCCCAGGGCGAACAGCAACCTGCCCGTGCCCTCGCCGAGGAACGGCGTGATCGCCTGCGCGATCTGCTGGATGGTGTCGAGCGCGGAATGGTCGCCGGCCTTGCCGAGCGTCGCGGCGGTGGCGACGAGCACGCTGGCCATGATGACCTGCGTGACCACGGCGCCGAGCGCACTGTCCCAGCGCGCGGCGCCCAGGTCGTCGATGCCGAGCCGCTTCTCGACCACGGCCGACTGCTGGTAGAAGACCATCCAGGGCATGATCACCGCGCCGATGTTGGCCGCGATCAGGAACGAATAGCCCGGATCGCGCAGCGGGATGTCAATGGCGCCGGCGGCCATGGCGGCGAGGTTCGGCTCGGCCTGCCAGGCGATATAGAGGAAGACCAGCTCGAAGGCGCCGATGGCCATCGCGATGCGCTCCACCGACGCGTACGACCCGGTGTAGGCCATCAGCGTGAGCCCGGCGACTACCACGGTCATCGTGATCCAGATCGGCACGCCGAACAGCAGCCCGACGCCCGCGAGGCCGCTCAGCTCGCTGATGAGCGCGCCCACGCAGGCCACGACGAGCGTGCCGACCGACACCCAGGCCCAGGCCGCGCCGTAGTGGCCGCGAATCAGCTCGCCGTGCCCCTTGCCCGTGACGATGCCCAGGCGCACCGTGAGCTCCTGCACGACGAACAGGATCGGCACGAGGACGAGCTGCAGGAGCAGCAGCCGATATTCCCACTGCGCGCCGCTTTGCGCGGCGGTGATGATGCTGCCGGCGTCGGTGTCTGCCAGCATGACGACGAGCCCCGGCCCCGCGACCGCGGCAAATCGGGACCATCGGGAGGCCGGAGCGATCGCGGACACGCCGGCTAGACGATCCGCTCCAGGGGCATCTGGAACAGGCGGATGCGGTCCGAAGGCCGGCGCGTTTCCTGGTTTGCCTCGTCGATGCCGCGCAGGAGCGCTTCCAGCGGCGCGGCGCTGTCGAAGGCGACCATCAGTACCGAGTTGGTGCTGCCGAAGGCGCCCGTGCCCAGGTGCGGCTCGGTGCCGTGGCCCTTGCCGGTGGCGCCATCCCAGCGCGTGTAGTAGTCGATGCCGTTGTCCTTCAGGATCGCCATCACGCGATCCACGAAGTAGCTGTTGCACACCAGCATCGCCAGCTTCACCGCCGCTCCCTTGACTTGGCTACGAAGCCAACGGTAGCGGGGCGGCGGCCGCGAGCGTTTGACGCAGGTCAACCGGCGCCGGGAACGGCGCGGCGGCGCTACTCGCGCGCTCGCACCAGCTTCTCGACCTCGGGCAGGCGCCTGAGCGCCCTCATCACGCGCGCGAGGTGCTGCCGGTTGCCGACCTCGAGCACGAACAGCATCGAGGTGAACAGCGAGCGGTCCTCCTCCATGCTGATCGAGTCGATGTTGGAGCCGGCCTGCGCGATTTCGGAGGCCACCTTGGCGAGCACGCCGCGCTGGTTGGCGGCGGTCACGCGCAGCGCCGCGTGGAACAGGCGCGTCGTCTGCCGGTCCCAGTCGACGTCGAGCCACTGCTCGGGCTCGACGCGGCGCGAGCGCGCGGCCTGCCTGCAGTCGGCCGAGTGCACGACCAGGCCCTGGCCCTTCTTCATCGAGCCGACGATTTCGTCGCCCGGAATCGGCCGGCAGCAGGTCGCGAGCTGCACCGCCATGCCTTCGGTGCCGCGAATCACGACGCTCGCGCCGCGTGCCGCGCCGGGCTTCGACTCGTCGCGCTCCGCCTTGCGCACGAGGCGCCGCGCCACCACCGCGGGCAGGCGGCGCCCGAGGCCGATGTCGGCGAGGATCGCCTGCCTGGAGTGCGCGCCCGAGTCGCGCACCGCGCGCTCCCAGGCCGCATCGTCGATCTCGGCCGTCTGGCCGGCGGCCTTGAGCGCCTGCGTGAGCAGCCGCTCGCCGAGCGCCGCGGACTCGTCGTACTGCATGGTCTTCAGGAAGTGGCGGATGTTGGAGCGCGCCTTGCCGGTGCGCACGTACTGCAGCCAGGCCGGATTGGGCTTGGCGTAGCCGGTGGTGATGATCTCGATGCGATCGCCGTTGCGCAGCTCCGTGCGCAGCGGCACGAGCTCGCCGTTGGCCTTGGCGGCGACGCATTTGTTGCCGATGTCGGTGTGCACGGCGTAGGCGAAGTCCACCGCGGTCGCGCCGCGCGGCAGCGAGAGGATCCGGCCCTTGGGCGTGAACACGTAGACTTCGTCGGGAAACAGGTCGACCTTCACGTGCTCGAGGAACTCCTGCGAGTCGCCCGACTGGCTCTGGATCTCGAGCAGCGACTGCAGCCACTGGTGGGTCTTCTTCTGCAGCTCCGAGAGCGAGTCGGCGTCGCTCTTGTACATCCAGTGCGAGGCGACGCCGGCCTCCGCGAGGCGGTGCATTTCCTCGGTGCGGACCTGCACTTCCACCGGCACTCCGTAGGGGCCGATGAGCGCGGTGTGCAGCGACTGGTAGCCGTTCGCCTTCGGAATCGCGATGTAGTCCTTGAACTTGCCGGGCACCGGCTTGTACAGGCCGTGCAGCGCGCCGAGGGCCAGGTAGCAGGTGGGCGCGTCCTTCACGACCACGCGCAGGCCGTAGATGTCGTGGACCTCGGAAAACGACAGGTGCTTTTCGACCATCTTGCGGTAGATGGAGTAGAGGTGCTTTTCGCGCCCGGTCACCGCCGCGGCGACGCCGGCCTCGGCCAGCCTCGACTTGACCGACGCCTCGATCTTGCCGACGACCTCGCGGCGGTTGCCGCGCGCCGCGCGCGTCGCCTTGGCGAGCACGCGGTAGCGCAGCGGATGCGTGTGCGAGAACGCGAGCTCCTGCAGCTCGTGGAACAGCTCGTTCAGTCCCAGGCGATTGGCGATCGGCGCGTAGATCTCCATCGTCTCGCGCGCCACGCGCCGGCGCTTGGCGGGCGCCACCGCCGAGAGCGTGCGCATGTTGTGCAGCCGGTCGGCGAGCTTGATGAGGATCACGCGCACGTCGCGCGCCATCGCCAGCAGCATCTTGCGGAAGTTTTCGGCCTGCGCGTCCTCGGCCGACTGGAACTCGATCTTGTCGAGCTTGGAGACGCCGTCGACGAGCTCGGCCACCGGCTTGCCGAAGGTGTCGGAGATCTCCGCCTTGGTGACCTTGGTGTCCTCCATCACGTCGTGCAGCAGCGCCGCCTGCAGCGCCTGGCCGTCGAGGCGCCAGCCCGCGAGAATCTCCGCCACCGCGAGCGGGTGGGAGATGTAGGGATCGCCAGACTGGCGCGTCTGGCCGGCGTGCGCCGATTCGGAGAAGCGGTAGGCCTCGGCGACGCGCGCGACGTCGCCCGGCTTCAGGTAGCCGAAGCGGGCTTCGTCGAGGACGGGAACGGCGGCCATGGGGGAAGTGTAGTCCCGGACACCCGCGCAACGGGTGCGGCCCGCCCCCAGCGGGCCCTGCGCCGCGGCTAGAGCGTCGGGGCGGGCGCGGCGGCCGCCGGCGTGGCCGGGACGGAAGGTGCGGCGGACGGGACGGAGGGCACGGCCTGGTTGCGGCGCAGGACCTCGATGCCGATCTTGCCCACGGAAATCTCGCGCAGCGCGATCACGGTGTACTTGTCGCGGTTGGGCTCGACGAGCGGCGAGGCACCGACGGCGAGCTGGCGCGCGCGGTAGGTCGCTGCGAGCGTGAGCTGGAATCGGTTGGGGATGCGCTTCAGGCAGTCGTCAACGGTGATGCGGGCCATGTCGGTCTCTCAGGATCGGGATCTTTTCAGGCGTTCGACCCGGATGATGGCCTGAAGGTCCTGCCTGGCCTCATCGAAGTCTTTGTTCATTATAGCGTAGTTGAACTCCGGCGCGTGCGAGATCTCCTCCCCGGCGCTCTCCAGGCGCCGCCGGATCACCTCGTCCGAGTCCTGGCCGCGCGCGCGCATGCGCCGCTCGAGCTCGGCCACCGAGGGCGGCAGGATGAAGACGCCCACGCAATCCGGGTAGAGCTTGCGCACCTGCTGCGCGCCCTGCCAGTCGATCTCCAGCACCAGGTCCTGGCCGCGCGCGAGCGCCTCGCGGATCACCGCCTGCGAGGTGCCGTAGCGGTTGCCGTGCACCTCGGCGCTCTCGAGGAATTCGCCGCGCCCGAGCATCGCGAGGAAGGTCTGCTCGTCGACGAAGTGGTACTCGCGGCCGTTCGTCTCGCCCGGCCGCGGCGGCCGCGTCGTGTACGACACCGACAGCCGCAGCCGCGGATCGTCCTTGAGCACCGCGTCGATCAGCGAGCTCTTGCCGGCGCCCGAGGGCGCGGTGATGACGAAGAGCGCGCCCTTCATTCGATGTTCTGCACCTGCTCGCGGATCTGCTCGATGAGGAGCTTGAGCTCGAGCGCGCCGTCCGCGATCCTGAGGCCCGCCGCCTTCGAGGCGAGAGTATTCGCCTCCCGGTTGAGCTCCTGCGCGAGGAAATCCAGGCGCTTTCCCGCCGCGCCGCCCTTCTTCACGACACGCTCGACTTCGTCCAGGTGCGCCGCGAGCCGCGTGAGCTCCTCGTCCACGTCCGACTTCGCCGCGAACAGCGCGACCTCGGCGCGGATGCGTTCCTCGACGCCCGCGTCGAGCACCTCGCGCAGGCGCTCGACGAGCCGCGCGCGCTGCGCGGCCACCGCCTCGGGCACGAGCGGCGCAATCTCGGCGAGGCGCCTGCGCATCTCCGCGGCGCGCCCAAGGAGCGCCGCGGCGAGCTTCGCGCCCTCGCGGCCGCGCGCCGTGCAGAGCTCGTCGAGCGCGCGGCGCGCGAGCGCCTCGAGGGCCGCGCGCACCGCCTCGTCGTCCATTCCGGCCTCGGCGACCACGCCCGGCCAGCGCAGCAGCTCGGCGACACTCAGCGCCGACGCGGCGGGAAAGCTCTTCGAGATTTCCTTCTCGAGGATCTTCAGGCGCTCCAGCGCCGGCGCATTCAGCCGCGCCGCGTCCGTCCTCGGTGCTTCCGAGAGCGACAGTCGGCAATCCACCTTGCCGCGCGCAATGCGCGCGCCGATCAGCTCGCGCAGCATCGGCTCGGCGGCGCGCAGCTCCTCGGCGATGCGGAACTGCAGATCGAGAAAGCGCGAGTTCACCGAGCGCAGCTCGCAATGCAGCGCGCCGCGCGGCGAATCCGCAGTCGCGACGGCGTAGCCGGTCATGCTGTAGATCATGGGGATGCCGGTATCATATTGGAGAATGTCCTCGCAGGCCAACCAGCCGCTGCCGGAAGGCTTTCGGCTCGAGAACTACAGGGTGCTGCGGCTGATCGCCTCGGGCGGATTCTCGTTCGTGTACCTCGCGCACGACGAGAAGGAAACGCCGGTCGCGATCAAGGAATACCTGCCCGCGACGCTCGCGCTGCGCACCGCGGAGCATCCGGTGCCGGTGGTGCCGGAAGAGAATCTCGCCACGTTCCGCTACGGCCTGAAATGCTTCTTCGAGGAGGGGCGCGCGCTCGCGGGCCTGCAGCACCCGAACGTGGTGCGCGTGCTCAACTTCTTCCGCGCCAACGACACCGTCTACCTCGTGATGCGCTATGAGCGCGGGCGCACGCTGCAGGAGCACATCCACAAGAAGACCGGGCCGATCAAGGAGGAATGGATCCGCGGCACCTTCACGCAGCTGCTCAACGGCCTGCGCGAGGTGCACAGCAACAAGCTGCTGCACCTGGACATCAAGCCGGGCAACATCTACGTGCGCAACGACGGCAATCCCGTGCTCATCGACTTCGGCGCCGCGCGCCAGACGCTGACGGTGGACGGCCTGAAGCTGCCGCCGATGTACACGCCGGGCTTCGCCTCGCCCGAGCACCACCGCGAGCGCGAGAAGCTCGGGCCCTGGAGCGACATCTACTCGATCGGCGCCTCGATGTACGCCTGCCTCGCGGGTGCGGGGCCGCCGACGGCGCTCCAGCGCGTGGAGCGGGACAAGCTGACGAGCGCGCGCAAGGGCTGGGCGGGCAAGTATTCCGCCGAGCTGCTGGACACCATAGACTGGTGCCTGCGCCTGGAC
The DNA here is from genome assembly GCA_035517595.1 of Burkholderiales bacterium. Classification (GTDB taxonomy): domain Bacteria; phylum Pseudomonadota; class Gammaproteobacteria; order Burkholderiales; family SG8-39; genus RBG-16-66-20. The sequence goes on along the minus strand of DATIYN010000070.1, from coordinate 15,350 downwards.
CATCTGGAGCGGCCGCAGAGCGTGCTGGCGCTGCAGAAGGCGCTGCGCGGGGAGGCGGCGCCGGGCTTCCGCGGCGAGGCGCCCGTGCTGGACCAGCTGAAAGACGCGATCCTGAGGCGACTGAAGGGATAGGGGATAGTTCGCGAACCACGACCGAGGCATGAAATACACGCTGTTCGAAGACTCGCGCATCGGCAAGCGGCCCTACCAGCAGGACCGCCTTGCGCACTGGCACACGCGCGATGCGCTGTTCATGGTGGTGGCCGACGGCATGGGCGGCCATGCGCACGGCGACATCGCCGCGCAGATCACGGTCGACTGCCTGGGCGGCGCGTTCAAGAACGAGGCGAAGCCGGCGGTCGCGGATCCTGACAAGTTCCTCTACAACGTCATCGGGCGCGCGCACGCGATGATCCTGCACCAGACGCAGCGCCAGGGCCTCGACTTCGACGCGACCAACTCGCCGCGCACCACGGTCGTCGCCTGCCTGGTGCAGGGCGGCTACGCCTACTGGTCCTTCGTCGGCGACTCGCGCCTGTACGTGATCCGCGACGGACGGATCCTCACGCGCACGCGCGACCACACTCCGGTGCAGATGCTCGTCGACGCCGGCCGCATCCGCGAGGAAGCGGCGGCGACGCACCCGGACCGCAACAAGCTGCTGCAGTGCCTGGGCGGGCCGCGGCCGCCGCGCGTGGAGCCGACCGCGCAGGCGCGCCTGCACGAGGACGACGTCGTCGTGCTGTGCTCGGACGGCTTCTGGGGCCCGCTCACGCAGCGCCAGCTGCTGATGGGCCTCATCGGCAAGGACCTGAGGAAGGCGCTGCCGGAGCTGCTCGACCTGTCCGAGTCGCGCGCCGGCCCGCGCTGCGACAACCTCTCGGTGCTGGCGATCCACTGGCACGACAAGCCGGTGCCCGCGCCCGCGGAGCCGATGACGGTGCCGATGGACGAGGCGCCGACCGACGTGCGCGACTTCACCGCGACCGAGCCCGACTTCATGCACATGACCGACGCCGACATCGAGCGCCAGATCGCCGAGATCAAGAAGGCGCTCGCCAAGCACGACCCGGCGAAGAAATGAGCGCGGGCGAATGACGTCGAACGGCAGGGCGGGCGGCCGCAAGGCCGACGAGCTGCGGCCCGTGCGGCTCACGCGCGGCTACACGCGCCACGCCGAGGGCTCCGTGCTCGTGGAGTTCGGCGACACCAAGGTGCTGTGCACGGCGAGCGTCGAGGCGCGCGTGCCGGGCTTCCTGCGCGACCGGGGGCGCGGCTGGCTGACCGCCGAGTACGGCATGCTGCCGCGCGCGACGCACACGCGCGCCGACCGCGAGGCTGCGCGCGGCAAGCAGTCCGGCCGCACGCAGGAGATCCAGCGCCTCATCGGCCGCGCGCTGCGCGCGGTGGTGGATCTCGGCGCGCTCGGCGAGAACACGATCCAGGTCGATTGCGACGTGCTGCAGGCCGACGGCGGCACGCGCACCGCCTCGATCACGGGCGCCTTCGTCGCCGTGCACGACGCGCTCGCCTGGATGCGCGGCAAGGGCATGGTCGCCGCCCTGCCGGTGCGCGACTTCGTCGCCGCGGTGTCGGTGGGCCTGCACGAGGGCCGGCCGGTGCTCGACCTCGACTACGCCGAAGACTCGGCCTGCCAGACCGACATGAACGTGGTGATGACCGGCGCCGGCCGGTTCGTCGAGGTGCAGGGCACCGCCGAGGGCGAGCCGTTCGCGCGCGCGGACCTCGACGCGCTGCTCGCGCTCGCCGGCCGCGGCATCGCCGAGCTGGTCGCGCACCAGCGCCGCGCGCTCGGCCTCTAGAGCGGTGAAGAGCCTCGTCCTCGCCTCGAGCAACCCGGGCAAGAAGGCCGAGATCGAGCAGCTGCTCGCGCCGTTCGGCACGCGCGTGGTCACCCAGGACGAGCTCGGCATCACCGAGGCCGAAGAGCCGCACCAGACCTTCCGCGAAAACGCGCTCGCGAAGGCGCGCCACGTCTGCTTCGCCACGCGGCTGCCCGCGCTCGCCGACGACTCCGGGCTGTGCGTGGACGCGCTCGGCGGCGCGCCGGGCGTCAACTCCGCGCGCTATGCGGGCGAGCCGAGATCGGATTCGCGCAACAACGAGAAACTTCTGCGCGAAATGAAGGAAGAAGACGATCGCCGCGCGCACTACGTGTGCGTGCTCGTGCTGATGCGGGGGCCGGGCGACGCGGCGCCTCTCGTCGCCGAGGCCGAATGGCAGGGCGAGATCGCAAGCGCGCCCCGTGGCGCGGGCGGCTTTGGCTACGACCCGTACTTCTACCTGCCGGCGCTCGGCAAGACCGCCGCCGAGCTCGCGCCCGAGGAAAAGAACCGGCTCAGCCATCGCGGCCAGGCGATGCGCAAGCTGCTCGCGCTGCTGAAGGCCTCGTCGCCGTGAGCGCCGTCCTGCGCGACCTGCGGCGCGTGAGCTTCGCCGCGCTGCCGCCGCTCGCCCTCTACGTGCATCTGCCGTGGTGCGTGCGCAAGTGCCCCTATTGCGACTTCAACTCGCACGAGCGCGCCGGAAATCTCCCGGAAGCCGAGTACGTCGCCGCGCTGATGCGCGACATCGAGGGCGCGCTGCCGTCGGTCTGGGGCCGGCGGGTGCGCAGCATCTTCGTGGGCGGCGGCACGCCGAGCCTGTTCTCCGGGCGATCGATCGACGCGCTGCTCGCAGGCGTCCGCTCGCGCCTGCAGGTCGAGCCCGGCGCCGAGATCACGATGGAAGCGAATCCGGGCACGGCGGAGGCCGGGCGCTTCCGCGACTACCGCGATGCGGGCGTCAATCGCCTGTCGCTCGGCGTGCAGAGTTTCGACGAAGCGATGCTGAAGGCGCTCGGGCGCATCCACTCGGCCGGCGAGGCGCGGCGCGCGATCGACCTCGCGCTCGCCACCTTCGGCAACGTCAATATCGATCTCATGTACGGCCTGCCGGGCCAGACGCTGGCGATGGCGCGCGCCGACATCGACGCCGGTGTGCGCATGCAGACGCCGCACCTGTCGGCCTACCAGCTCACCATCGAGCCGAACACGGCTTTCTACTCGCATCCCCCCGCGCTGCCGGGTGACGACGCGTCTGCGGACATGCAGCAGATGATCGAGGACGCCCTGGGCGCGGCAGGCTTCAGCCACTACGAGACCTCCGCCTTCGCGATGCCTGGGCGCCGCTGCTGGCACAACCTCAACTATTGGACATTCGGAGATTACTTGGGCATCGGCGCGGGCGCGCACGGCAAGCTTTCCTTCGCCAACCGCGTAACGCGCCACGAGCGCCTCAAGCAGCCGCGCGAGTATCTCGCCGCCGGCGGGGACCCTTTGCAGCGCGAGGTCGCCGCAAAGGAAATGCCGTTCGAGTTCATGTTGAATGCCGCGCGGCTCATCGAAGGCTTCCCTCTGGAGCTGTTTCGCGAGCGCACCGGGCTGCACCCGCTCGCGCTCGAGCCCGGCCTTGCGGCGGCCGAAGCGAAGGATCTGATCGAGCGCGAAGGCGAGCGCGTTCGCCCGACCGAGCGCGGCCGGCACTTCCTCAACGACCTGGTCGGCCTATTTCTGGCGCAGAAATAGCAGGTCGCGCACCGGGTGGCCGAGGCCGATGCCGCGGCGCTCGAACTTGGTGAGCGGGCGGGTCTTGGGTTCTTCCCTGCCGAAGAAAGGACTTGCAGAAAAAACTTGGTCGATCTGTGCCGCGTATTCCGGCCAGTCGGTCGCGGCGTGGAGGTAGCCGCCGGGCGCGAGCTTGCGCGCGACGAGCGCCGCGAACGGCGGCTGCACGAGCCGGCGCTTGTGGTGGCGCTTCTTCGGCCAGGGGTCCGGAAAGAACAGGTGGATGCCCGCGAGCGAGGCATCCGGGATCATGCGTTCCAGCACTTCGACGGCGTCGTGGCGCACCACGCGCAAATTCGCGAGCCCAAGCGCCTCGATCTTCTTCAGCAGGCTGCCGACGCCGGGACCGTGCACCTCGACCGCGAGGTAATCGTTCTCCGGGTGCGCTTGCGCGATCGCCGCGGTGGTCTCGCCCATCCCGGAGCCGATCTCGAGGACCACGGGCGCGGACCGGCCGAAGATTTCCTGCGCATTCAGAAATCCTTCAGAAAACGAAATTCCAAACTTGGGCAGCAACGCGTCGAGCGCGCGCTGCTGCGAGGGCGTGATCCTGCCCTGGCGCAGGACGTAACTGCGAATTTCCCGGTTCAAGCAGCCTTGGGCTGCGAGGGAGCGATCTTGCCTTCGGTGGGCGAGGACGGCGCCGCGCTGTAGAGCTTCTTCGGCATGCGCCCGGCCAGAAAGGCCTCGCGCCCGGCCTCGACGCCCTTCTTCATCGCGCGCGCCATCCGCACCGGGTCCTTCGCCCCGGCGATCGCGGTGTTCATGAGCACGCCGTCGCAGCCCAGCTCCATCGCGATCGCGGCGTCGGAGGCGGTGCCCACGCCCGCGTCCACGAGCACCGGCACGCTCACGCGCTCGATGACGAGCTGCAGGTTCCAGGGATTCAGGATGCCCATGCCCGAGCCGATGAGAGAGGCGAGCGGCATCACGGCGACGCAGCCCAGCTCCTCCAGCATCTTCGCCTGGATCGGGTCGTCCGAGCAGTAGACCATCACCTTGAAGCCCTCGGCGACCAGGGTCTTCGCCGCCGCGAGCGTCTCGGGCATGTTCGGGTAGAGCGATTGCGGGTCGCCGAGCACCTCGAGCTTCACGAGCTCGTGGCCGTCGAGCAGCTCGCGCGCGAGGCGCAGCGTGCGCACGGCTTCGGCCGCGTCGTAGCAGCCGGCCGTGTTCGGCAGGTAGGTGAACTTCGAGGGCGGCAGGAACTCGAGCAGCGAGGGCTCGCCCGCGGTCTGGCCGATATTGGTGCGGCGGATCGCCACGGTGACGATCTGCGCGCCCGAGGCCTCGATCGCGGCGCGCGTCTGCGCGAAGTCCCGGTACTTGCCGGTGCCGACCAGCAGCCGCGAACCGTAGCTGCGCCCGGCGATGTGCAATGCGTCGTTCATGGCGATCAGCCTCCGCCCACGGCGACGACGATCTCGAGGCGATCGCCGTCGGCAAGCAGCGTCGAGCCGTGCGCGCCCCGCGGCACGATCTCGCCGTTGCGCTCCACGGCCACTTTCTTGCCCGCGAGCGCCATGCGCTCAAGGAGCTCGGCAACGGCGAGGGGGGGCTCGTAAAGGTTTGTGCTACCGTTCACAGTGATTTGCATCACATTCGAATAATACAATCCTGCCAAGCACTTGTGTCTTATGCTGCAACGCCATAATCGTTAATGTAATACTTTAAGTTAGGCACTATTGCCTACCCGTTTTCGGACAAAAGGAGTAGATTGGCGAGCGTCAAGATGCAGTAGGAGAAGAACATGACACAAAGATTGCTGACGATAGTGCTGGTGGCCGTCGCGTTCGCGGCCGGCGGTTGCGCGACGCTGACCGATTACGGCGTGATGCGCAAGGAAGCGTTGCGCAACGACCAGGGTCACGTGATCGGCTACAAGGAAATGCTGCGCAACGAGCGCACGGGCGAAGTCCTCGCCCAGGTGTCGCTGTTCACGCCGCTCTACGACAACGCGGGCGCCGTCATCGGCTACGAGGAGCAGGCGCGCGACGGCGCGATCATCCGCGACCTCGACGGACGCGGCATCGGCGGGCGCTTTGCCGACCTGCGCAGCCGCGGCACCAACTCGAAGAACAAGGGCCTGACGATCGTCATGCGCCCGGCCGATGCGCAGACGGTGGCCGCCGCGCAGCCGAAGATCTGGCAGCTCATGGCCTCGCTGTCGGCCTCGGATCTGCGCCGCATCCAGTAAGCCATTAAGCCGGTCGGGTCCGGAAAAGCCGCGGCATCGCCGCGGCTTTTTTGCTTTCTGCCTTAGAATTTCACGCTCAGGCGGGTGTAGTTCAATGGCAGAACACCAGCTTCCCAAGCTGGTTACGTGGGTTCGATTCCCATCACCCGCTCCAGCATGGACTGGAGGCCATGGCCTACTCGGTTGAAGGCAAGCTGGTCGTCGCGATTTCCTCGCGGGCGCTGTTCGATTTCGAGGAGGAGAACCGCGTGTTCGACGCGAGCGGCGAGCGCGCCTACATCGACCTGCAGTACTCGCGCCTCGACGTTCCGGCCAAGGAGGGCGTGGCGTTCCAGCTCGTCAAGAAGCTGCTCGCGTTCAACCGGGGCGAGGCGCAGCTCGTCGAGGTGGTGATCCTCTCCAAGAACGACCCGGTCTCCGGGCTGCGCGTGTTTCGCTCCGCGCAGCGCGCAGGCCTGAACCTCGAGCGCGGCGTGTTCACGCGCGGCCGCAGCCCCTACCGGTACCTGGACGCGCTGCGCGCGAATCTCTTCCTGTCGGCGAACGAGCAGGACGTGATGGCGGCGCTCGATGCGCGCTTTCCGGCCGCGCGCGTGGTGCCCGAGTCGGCGCAGGCGGCCGGCCGCCATGCCGACGAAGTGCGAATCGCTTTCGACGGCGACGCGGTGCTGTTCTCCGACGAGGCCGAGCGCGTCTTCCAGCGCGACGGCCTCGATGCATTCACCCGCCACGAGACCGCGCATGCGCACCGGCCGCTGCCGCCCGGGCCCTTCAAGCCGCTGCTGGAGGCCCTGCACCGGCTGCAGGCGGCCTCGGGCACCGACGTGCCGATGCGGCTGCGCACGGCGCTCGTCACCGCGCGCAGCGCGCCGGCGCACGAGCGCGCCGTGCGCACGCTCATGGACTGGAACATCGCCGTGGACGAAGCGCTGTTCCTCGGCGGCCTGGACAAGGGCGAATTCCTCGGGGCGTTCCAGCCGGACTTCTACTTCGACGACCAGCGCGGCCACGTCGAGTCGGCGCGCCAGCACGTGGCGACCGGCCACGTGCCGTTCGGCATCGCCAACCAGGAGAGGAGGGCGTCATGAAAGCGCTGAAACTGCTGTTGCTGGGCGTGGCCGGCCTCGTGGTCGTCGCGCTCGTGGGCCTCGCCGCCGCGGCGATGATCGTCGACGGCGCGTTCGTGAAGACGCGCCTCGAGCGCGCCATGAAGGAGAGGAACCGGACGCTGCGCATCGAGGGCACTCCGCAGCTGCGCCTGTTCCCGGTCGCGGGCATCGCGCTCGGCAAGACCACGCTGAGCGAGCCCGGCAGCGACAGGCTCTTCGTCTCGCTCGACTCGGCCGAAGTTGCGGTGCGCGTGATGCCGCTGCTGTCGCGGGAGGTGGCGGTCGAGACGCTCAAGCTCTCCGGCCTGAAGGCCAACGTGCTCCGGCGCAAGGACGGCTCGATGAATTTCTCGGACCTCGCCGGCCCGGCGGAAAAGGACCGCAAGCCGGGCGCGCCGCCCAGGCTGCGCATCGCCCAGGTGTCGGTGGAGAAGGTGCAGGTGAGCTACCACGACGAGGCGAGCGGCCAGGAGCTGCAGCTTGCGGACCTCAGCCTCAAGACCGGCCGACTGGACGGCGATGCGCCGGGCGACGTGTCGTTTTCGGCCCGCATCGCCGGAAAGCGGCCCGAGGTCGATCTGCGCGCGCAGGCGACCGGCGCCATGCACTTCAACCTCGGGCGCGAGGAACTCGGCTTCGACAAGTTCAGCGCCGAGCTCAAGGGGCGCCTCGACCAGGACACCCTCGCGGCCGAGTTCTCCGCGCCCAAGGTCGAGGTCGCGCCGGCGAGCGCCTCGGGCACCGACGTCAAGGCTTCGATCCTGCTGAAGGGCCCGCAGCGCCGCGTCGACGCCAGGCTGCTGATCGCCTCGGTGCAGGGGTCGGCGGCCGCGCTGACGATTCCGAAGGTCCTGCTGGACCTGGACGCCGCCGCCGCGGGGGCCGCGATCAAGGCGTCGCTGGAAGCGGCCATCAAGGCCAATCTCGCCAAGCAGAGCCTGGATGCCGACATCTCGGGCAGGCTCGACGATTCCGCTCTCAAGGCGAAAGTCAACGTCGGCGATTTCGCGCCCTTGAAGCTGTCGTTCGATGTCGCGCTCGACCGGCTCAACATCGACCGCTACGCGCCGCCCGAGCGCAAGGAATCGAAAACGGACGAACGCATCGACCTTTCCTCGCTCAAGGGGAAGACCGTCGACGGCAAGCTCGCCATCGGCGCGCTGACGGCGCGGCGGGCGAAGCTCGAGAACGTCAAGGCCGAGGTCAAGCTGGCGGGCGGCAAGCTCGAGGTGTCGCCGCATTCGGCGAGCCTCTATGGCGGAACGCTCAACGGCGGCCTGTCCGCCGACGCCGACGGCAACCGCATCCAGGTCAAGGAGGACGTTCAGAATGCGAGCGTGGGCGCCCTGCTGCACGACCTGGCGCAGAAGGATCTGCTCGAAGGCCGCGGCAACGTCAGCCTCGACGTGCAGGCGGCGGGCGGCACCGTGAGCGCATTGAAGAAGGCGCTCGCCGGAAGCGCTCGCGTGCGCATGCGGGACGGCGCGATCAAGGGCATCAACCTCGCCGAAAGCGCGCGCAACGCGAAGGCGGCGATCGGAATCAAGCAGGCGAAGGCCGATCCCACGCAGAAGACCGATTTCTCCGAGGCAAGTGCGAGCTTCGCCATCAAGAACGGCGTGGCGCACAACGACGATCTGAAGGTGCAGTCGCCGTTCGTGCGCATCGGCGGCGCCGGGAATCTGGACATCGGCAACAACACCATCGACTACCTCGCCAAGGCGACGCTCGCGGCGACCGCCAGAGGCCAGGGCGGTCGCGATGTCTCGCAGGTCGCGGGCGTGACGATCCCCGTGAAGCTGTCGGGCGCCCTGGACAGCCCGGACTGGCACGTCGACTATTCGGCGCTGCTCGGCGGCGCCGCGGGCGGGATCACCGAATCGGTGAAGAAGGGCGCGGGCAGCGTCACGGACAAGGTGCGCGGGCTGTTCAGGCGCTAGCGGCCCGCTAGATCCGCATCTCCTCGACTGCATGGCAGGCGCTCGCCGAGGCGCCGTGCGCGATCAGCTTCGGCGGCTCGCTGCGGCACCGCTCGTTGGCGTGCGGGCAGCGTGGATGGAAGGCGCAGCCCGGCGGCGGCGCGAGCGGATTGGGAACCTCACCCGCGACCGGCGTGCGCGCGCGCCCGCTCATCTCCAGGTCCGGCACCGCATCGAGCAGCATGCGCGTGTACGGGTGCCGCGGGCGGGCGAAAAGATCGTCGGCGCTCGCGAGCTCGACGAGCCGGCCGAGGTACATCACGCCGATCCGGTCGGCGATCTGCGAGACCACGGCAAGATTGTGCGAGATGAAGAGGTACGTCAGCCCCAGGCGCGCCTGCAGTTCGCTCATCAGGTTGAGGATCTGCGCCTGCACCGAGACGTCCAGCGCCGAGGTTGGCTCGTCGCAGACGAGAAATTCCGGCCGGCCCGACAGCGCGCGCGCGATGGAGATGCGCTGGCGCTGCCCGCCGGAGAACTCGTGCGGATACTTTTCGCCATCCTCCGGCGCGAGCCCGACCTGTCGCAGCAGTTCCACGACCCGTTCGTGGATGTCGCTCTTGTCTTTCAAGAGACCCAGCACCAACAGCGGTTCGGCGACAATTTCGCGAACCCGCCAGCGCGGGTTCAGGCTCGCATAGGGGTCCTGGAAGATCATCTGCATGCGCCGGCGCAGCGGCGCGGCCGCGGCCTGGCGCGCCGGGTCCGAGATCTCGACGCCGCCGAACTCGATGCGGCCGCGCGACGGCGCGTAGAGGCCCACGATGAGGCGCGCGAGAGTGGATTTGCCGCAGCCGGATTCGCCCACCAGCGCAAGCGTTTCGCCCTTGCGCACCTCGAAGCTGACGCCGTCCACCGCGCGCAGCAGCCGGCGCGGCGCGCCCTCGACGACGCGATTCAGCCAGGGGCGCGAGACGTCGAAGTCGCGGCCGACGCCCTCAAGCCTGAGCAGGGACGGGGCGCTCGTCATACAGCCAGCAGGCGGCGAGATTGGGGCCGGCCCGCCGCAGCTCGGGGCGCTCGCCGCGGCAGCGGTCGAAGCTCTTCGAGCATCTCGGATGGAAAGCGCATCCGGCCGGGATCGCGTTCAGGCGCGGCATCGCGCCCTCGATCTGCACAAGCGGCGAGCGTGCGGTGCCCGCGCGCCGGATCTTCGGGATTGCGCCCATGAGGCCCGCCGTGTAGGGATGGCGCGCGGCGCCGACGACGGCGCGCACCGGCCCGATCTCGGCGATGCGTCCCGCGTACATGACGGCGACGCGGTCCGCGGTCTCGGCGATCACGCCCATGTCGTGCGTGATGAGCATGACCGCCGCGCCGTGCTCGCGCGCCAGTCGCTTCAGCAGCTGGATGATCTGCGCCTGGATCGAGACGTCGAGCGCGGTCGTGGGCTCGTCGGCGATGATCAGCCGCGGCTCGGCGCAGAGGGCCAGCGCGATCACCACGCGCTGGCGCATGCCGCCCGAGAACTGATGCGGGTAATGGTCGATGCGCGCTTCGGGCGCCGGAATGCCGACTTCGCGGAGCAGGGACAGCGCGCGCTCGCGCGCGCCGGCCGCGTCCGCGTCCAGGTGCGTGCGGATCGTCTCGACGAGCTGCTCGCCGATCGTGTAGAGCGGGTTCAGCGACGTGAGCGGGTCCTGGAAGATCGCGCCGATGCGCCGCCCGCGGATGCGCCGCATGCGCTCGTGCGGGAGCTCGTCGATGCGCTCGCCCTGCAGGCGGATCTCGCCGGCGGCGATGCGCCCGGGCGGCTCCAGCAGGCCGATAATCGCCGTGCCGGTGAGCGACTTGCCGGCGCCGGATTCCCCGACCACGCCGAGCACCTCGCCGGGCGCGATCGCGAACGAGACGCCGTCGACCGCGACCAGAGATCCGCGCCGGGTCGGGAACTCGACGCGCAGGTCCTTGACTTCCAGAACCGGTGTCATCGCAGCTTGGGGTTCAGCGCGTCGCGCAGCCAGTCGCCGAGCAGGTTGACCGCGAGCACCAGCGTCACGAGCGCCGCGCCGGGGAAAACCGTGATCCACCACTCGCCCGAGAGCAGGAACTCGTTGCCGATACGGATCAGGGTGCCGAGCGAGGGGTTCGTGGGGGGCACGCCGACGCCGAGGAAGGAGAGGGTCGCCTCGGTGATGATCGCGGTGGCGACGTGGATGGTCGCGATCACGAGCACCGGCCCGAGAACGTTCGGCAGCACGTGCCGCAGCATGATCGCGAGCGGATGGCGGCCGATCACGCGCGCCGCCTGTACGTACTCCTTTCCCTTTTCCACCAGCGTCGAGCCGCGCACCGTGCGCGCATACTGTACCCAGCCCGAGATGCCGATCGAAAAGATCAGCACCGGAATCGCGATGCTGTCCTGCACGCCCGCCGGCAGCGCCACGCGCGCCACGCCGTCGATCAGCAGCGCGATGAGGATCGGCGGGAACGACAGCTGGATGTCGGCGACGCGCATGATGAAGGCGTCCGCGCGGCCGCCGACGTAGCCCGAAACCAGACCGAGCATCACGCCGAGCAGCATCGCGAGCAGCACCGAGGCGAGGCCGACGCCGAGCGAGATGCGCGCGCCGTAGAGGATCGTCGAGAGCAGGTCGCGGCCCTGGTCGTCGGTGCCGAGCGGGTGGCCCGCGCTGCCCTGCGCGCTCCAGCCCGGCGGCGCGAACGCCGCATTGAGATCCAGCGAAGCGGCGTCGAAGGGATTCGAAGGCGCGATCCAGGGCGCGAGCAGCGCGCCGCCGACGCACAGCAGCGTGAGCACGGCGGCGGCGATGGTGACCGGCGACCTGCGGAAGCTGTATGCGAGGTCGTGCTGCCAGAGGGTCCGGAGGTCCACCGGCGCGGTCCGGGCGGCGCGTTGCGCCGCTACTGCCCCAGCGGCAGCGATTCCTCGACCAGCGCGGCGAGGTAGCCGGCGCCCAGCGGGATCACCTCGTCGTTGAAATCGTAGCCCGGGTTGTGCAGGAAGCAGTTGTTCGGTCCGCCGCCCTGGCCGAGGAACACGTAGGCGCCGGGCCGCGCCTGCAGCATGAAGGAGAAATCCTCGCCGCCCATGGTCGGCTCGGCGTCGGTGAACACGTTCTGCCGGCCGAACAGGCGCTCGCCGACCTTCGCGGCGAAGATCGCTTCCTTCTCGGAATTGATCGTCGAGGGATAGCCGCGCTTGTACTCGATGTCGGCGCGCGCGCCCATCGCCAGCGACACGCCCTCGACGATCTGCGCGATGCGCGCTTCCGCGAGGTCGCGCGTCTCCGGGCGGAAGCTGCGCACCGTGCCGATCAGCTTGACGAAGTCGGGAATCACATTGAACACGTTGGTCTGGCTCGTCTCCATCGAGGCGATGGTGACGACGATGGAATCGAGCGGGCTCACGTTGCGGCTGGCGATGCTCTGCAGCGCCGATATCACCTGCGCGGTGACGACCACCGGGTCCACCGTGAGGTGCGGCATCGCCGCGTGGCCGCCCTTGCCGCGCACCGTCACCACGATTTCGTCGGTCGCCGCCATCACCGGGCCGGGGCGCACCGCCATCTGCCCGGGCGGCAGGCCCGGCCAGTTGTGCACGGCGTAGACCGCGTCGACGGGGAAACGCTCGAACAGGCCCTCTTCGACCATCACCTTGCCGCCGCCGCCGCCTTCCTCGGCGGGCTGGAAGATGAGGACGGCGGTGCCGTCGAAATGGCGCGTCTCCTGCAGGTAGCGCGCGGTCCCGAGCAGCATCGTCGTGTGGCCGTCATGGCCGCAGGCATGCATGCGCCCGGCATGCGTCGAACGGTGCGGGATGTCGCTGGTCTCGTGCATCGGCAGGCAGTCCATGTCGGCGCGCAGACCGATCGCGCGGCCGCTCGCCGTCTTGCGGCCCTTCACCACGGCCACCAGGCCGGTCTTCGCGAGGCCGCGGTGCACCTCGACGCCCCAGGACGCCAGGCGGGCGGCCACGAGGTCCGAGGTGCGGGTTTCCTGGAACGCGAGCTCCGGGTGCGCGTGGATATCGCGCCGGATGGTCTTCAGCTCCGCGTGAAAGGCGCGGATCTTCTCGACCGGGTTGCGGATCATCTGGTGGGGCGCATTCATGGCAGGTCCTTGTGTCTCAGCCCGCGGCGACCGTGCGGTCGATGCGCAGGCGAGGGTCGACCGCATAGTAAAGCAGGTCGACCACGAGGTTGATAACGACGAAGAACAGCGCGATCAGGCAGAGGTAGGCCGCCATCACCGGGATGTCCGCGAAGCCCACCGCCTGGATGAACAGCAGGCCCATGCCCGGCCACTGGAACACCGTCTCGGTGATGATCGAGAAGGCGATGATCGCGCCGAGCTGCAGGCCGGTGATCGTGATCACGGGCACGAGCGTGTTCTTCAGCGCGTGGCCGAAGTGCACGGCGCGGTCGGTCAGGCCGCGCGCGCGCGCGAACTTGATGTAGTCGGTGCGCAGCACCTCCAGCATCTCGGCGCGCACCAGGCGCTGGATCAGCGTCATCTGGAACAGGCCCAGCGTGATCGCCGGCAGGATCAGCGACTTCAGCCCCGAAGCGGTCAGCAGGCCCGTGCTCCACCAGCCGATCTGCACGGTGTCGCCGCGCCCGAACGAGGGCAGCCAGCCCAGCAGCACGGCGAACAGGAGGATCAGCAGGATGCCGATGAGGAACGTCGGCAGCGACACCCCGACCAGCGACAGCCCGAGCAGGAACTGCGACAGCCAGGAATCGCGCCGCAGCGCGGTGTAGACCCCCATCGAGACGCCACCCAGGAGCGCGAACAGCGCCGCCACCGCCGAGAGCTCCAGCGTCGCCGGCAGGCGCTCGGCAATGAGCCGCGACACCGGCTGCGCCTGGCGCAGCGACAGGCCGAATTCGCCGTGCAGCGCGCTGCCGACGAATTTGGCGTACTGAACGTAGAACGGCTCGTCGAGGCCGAGCAGCCGCGTGATGCGCGCGCGGTCCTCGTCCGTGGCGTCCTGGCCGAGCATGAAGTGCACCGGGTCGCCCACGAAGCGGAACAGCGAGAACGCGATGAAGCCCACCGCGAGCATGACGAGCACTGCCTGGGCCAGTCGGCGGAGGATGAAAGCGAGCATCGGAAGCGCTACCTTGCCATAGAATTCGCGCGTGCCGGCATTCGCGCCCAAACTCGTCCGCTGGCAGCGACGGCACGGCCGCCATGGGCTGCCGTGGCAGGGCACGCGCGACCCGTACCGCATCTGGCTCGCGGAGGTCATGCTGCAGCAGACGCAGGTCGCCGCGGTGATCCCGTATTACGAGCGCTTCCTGACGCGCTTTCCGGACGTTGGCGCGCTCGCGGAGGCCTCCGAGGACGAAGTGCTGCAGCTCTGGAGCGGGCTCGGCTACTACGCGCGCGGCAGGAACCTGCATGCGGCTGCGAGGCGCGTCGCCTCTCGAGGCGGGTTTCCCGACTCGATGGAAGGGCTGTCGGCGCTGCCGGGCGTCGGCCGCTCGACCGCCGCGGCGATCGCCGCCTTCGCCTTCGGCCGGCGCGCGGCGATCCTCGACGGCAACGTGAAGCGCGTGCTCGCGCGCTGCTTCGGCGTCGAGGGCGACGCGCAGTGGCTGCTGGCAGAGCGGCTCCTGCCCCGGCGCGGCATCGAAACCTATACGCAGGCGCTCATGGACCTGGGGGCGACGGTCTGCACGCGCCTGAATCCCGGCTGCAGCCGCTGCCCGGTTGCGAAGGATTGCGTTGCGCTGCGCGAGGATCGCGTCGCCGAGCTGCCCTCGCGGCGGCAGCGCAAGGCGTTGCCGCTCAAGCGCGCAAACTGGATCGTCCTGCTGCACCAGGGATCGGTGCACCTGCAGCGCCGGCCGAGCCCGGGAATCTGGGGAGGACTCTGGAGCTTCCCGGAGGGCCCGGCGAGAGACGTCCAGTCCTTCTGCAAAAGAGAGTTCTCTTGCCTCGTCGCAACGCCGCGGCGGATGCCGGTCATCGAGCATGGCTTCACGCATTACCGGCTCAACGTGCTGCCCATCCGCTGCCAGGTGCGCAAGTTCCTCGCCGAGCCGCACGGCGTCTGGCTCGAGCTGGAGGAAGCGGCGCGCGCCGCGGTGCCCGCGCCGGTAAAGACGTTGCTAGCGGGACTGCTGCTGGACCAGGCGGCCTAGCGCTTCCAGGCGCGGCAGGCCGTCCATCTCGAGGAGCTGCTGCTTCAGCGCGCCGGGCAGCGGCAGCACCTCGGCCAGGCGCGCGCTCAACCAGGCGCAGGAGTCCATGCGGTACGGCTGCGCGAACAACCGCTCGCCGTGCTCGGCGGCAATGCGCTCGAGCAGCGCACGGCAGCCGGCGAGTCGCTCGGGCACGGGCGCGTCCGCTTCCTCGGGCAGCAGCTCGACCCGCGCGCGTGCGAGGCCGTCGGCCTGCAAACGACGCTCGAGGATGCGAAAGCGCCGCTCGCCCTGCGCGACGATTTGCAGCAGCCCCAATTGCTGCA
>DATIYN010000069.1:0-11887 GCA_035517595.1 Burkholderiales bacterium | reverse complement strand
AACGCGAATTTCTCCCGCTAACGCGCGTCCCTGAGCGAGAACTCGACCGGGATCTCGAGCGTGAAGGCCCTGCCGCGCAGCGCGGGCGGCACGCTGAGCTGCGGCTGCGCACTGCGAATCATCGCCTGCGCTTCCTCGTCGAGCACCGCGCGCCCGGCGCTTTTCTTCACGGCCACCGCCGTCATCGCGCCGCTTTCGGCGAAAGCGATGCGCAGCTCGACGCGCCCCTCCCAGTTGTTCTCCTGCGCGATGCGCGGATAGCGCTTGTAGCGGCGCGCGATCTCCATCAGCTCGAGGCGAAAGCGCGCTACGCTGCCCGGATCCGGCCCGGCCGCCGCGGCGGGCTGGGACTCCAGGCGCGCTGCCGCGGGCGGCGGCGCGGGCTGGGGCGGCGCGGCGGGCACCACCGGCGCGGACTCCATGGCCTGCCTGGCCGGCTCCACCGCGATGATCGGCGCCGGCGCCGCCGCGGGCGCCGGACGCGGCGCGCGCGCAGCGGGCCGCGGCGGCGACGGCGGCGGCGACGGCTCGACCCTGGGCGGCTCGGGCGGCGGCTTCGGCTTCGCGAAGCGCGCGGTGAGCGGCGGGGGCGCCGGGGGCGAAGGTTGCGCCTCCCGGAGCATCGCCAGGAGGAGCAGGATCAGCCCGTGCAGCGCCAGCGAGGCGAGCAGCGCCAGCCCGAGCAGCCGGCGCCCGCGGTCGTCTTCTAGGCCTGCGCCTGCAGCGCCCGCCAGACGTTCTCCGGAGTGCATGGCATCTCGATGTGCGTCACGCCGCGCTCGGCGAGCGCGTCCAGCACCGCGAGCACGGCGGCGGGCGCGGCGCCGATCGTGCCGAGCTCGCCGACGCCTTTCACGCCGAGCAGGTTGGTCTGGCAGGGCACGCTCTCGTCGAAGCTCGCCGCCATCGGCGGGAACTGGTCGGCGCGCGGCACCGCGTAGTCCATCAGCGAGCCCGTGAGCAGCTGGCCGCTCTCCGGGTCGTAGGCCACCTGCTCCCAGAGCGCCTGCCCGGCGCCCTGCGCGATGCCGCCGTGGACCTGGCCCTCGACGATGCTGCGGTTGATGATGCGCCCGATGTCGTCGACGCTCGTGATCCTCGCGAGCTCGACCACGCCGGTCTGCGGGTCGATCTCCACCTCGATCACCTGCGCGCCGTTCGGCCAGGACGGCGCCGAGGGCGTCTGCGTCGCCGCGACGCGGATGCGCTTTTCGGCCTGGTTCGCGGCGAGCTCCGCGAGCCCGATCGCGCGATCGGTGCCGGCGATCGCGAAGCGCCCGTCGCGGAACTCGATGTCGCGCGCCGCCGCCTCCAGCCGCTCGGCGGCGAGCTCCTTGCCGCGCGCGACCAGCGTGTGGCCGGCCGCGACGACCGCCGAGCCGCCGACGAAGGCCGAGCGCGAGCCGACGCTGCCGACACCATTCGCGCGGTCCGTGTCGCCTTGGACTATTTTGATCTTGGATAGATCCACACCCAACACCTCCGAAACCAGCTGCGTATAGCTGGTCTCCAGGCCCTGGCCCATCGCCATGGTTCCGGAGTACACGGTGACCACGCCATCGGCGCCCACCTCGATGTCCACGGTCTCGGTGGGCAGCGCGCCCGTCCATTCGAGGTACGACGCGAGACCTCGACCACGCAATTTGCCCTTGCTCTTGCTCTCCCGCTTCCTGGATTCAAAATTATTCCAATCAGAATCCTTCAAGACCGCTTCAAGAATCCGCGCGAACTGGCCGCCGTCGTACGTGTCGCCGAGGTAGGTGCGGTGCGGGAACGCCTCGGGCGCGACGTAGTTGCGGCGCCGGAGATCGGCCGGATCCATCTTCAGCTTGCGCGCGGCCGCGTCCATGAGCCGCTCGATGAGGAAGTTCGCCTCCGGGCGCCCGGCGCCGCGGTAGGCGCCCGTCGCCATGGTGTTGGTCAGCACGCCGCGCACGCGGTAGTCCACCGCCGGCACGCGGTAAACGGACGTCGCGACCTTCGGCCCGACCATCATCGGCACGAGCGGCGTGGAGCCCACGGGCACCGCGCCGAAGTTCGCCAGCATGTCCACTTTGAGCGCGAGCGCGCGTCCCTCGGCATCGAGCGCGAGCGCGGCGCGGAAGTGCTGGTCGCGGCCCATGTGCGCGGCGAGGAAGTCCTCGCTGCGGTCGCCGCGCCACTTCACGGGCCGCCCGAGCTTGCGCGCGGCGTAGCACACGAGCGCGTCTTCCGGCTGCGCGCCCGTCTTCATGCCGAAGCCGCCGCCCAGGTCGCCGACGACGACGCGGAAGCGGTCCTGCGGCAGCTTGAACGCGGCGGCCAGCAGCTCGCGCGCGCCGGTCGGTTGCTGCGTCTGGGTATAGATCGTCCAGCGACCGCCCGCGTGCTCGGCGAGCGCGCAGCGCGGCTCGAGCGGCACGGCCGAGACGCGCTGGTTGTGCAGCTCGAGCTCGACGACGTGCGCCGCCCCCGCGATCGCGCGCTCGACCGCGGCCGCGTCGCCATAGCGCACTTCCGCCGAGAGATTGCCGGGCGCCTCCTTCCAGAGCTGCGGCGCGCCCGCTGCGAGCGCGGCGGCCGGCGTCACCACCGCCGGCAGCTCTTCATAGTCGACGGCCACCAGCTCCGCGGCGTCCTGCGCCTGCGCGCGCGTCTCCGCGACGATCGCCGCGACCGGATGCCCTGCGTAGTAGGCCGTGTCGGTCGCGAGCGGCGTGCGCGGCGGCGCGGCCATCGGCGCGCCGTCCGGGCGCTTGAACACGGGTGGGAACGGCATGTGCCCGATGCCGTCGGCCGCGAGCTCCGCTCCCGTGTAAACGCCGATCACGCCCGGCGCGCGGCGCGCCTCGGCGGCATCGATCGAGCGGATGCGCGCGTGCGCGTGCGGCGAGCGCAGCACCACGAGCCAGGCCTGGCCCGGCAGGTTGCGATCGTCCGAGTAAAGGCCCTTGCCGGCGAGCAGGCGGTTGTCCTCGAGGCGCTTCTGCGAGCGCGAGGCGCCGAAGCGCGCAGCGGAGGGGTCGAATTGCTTGGCGGGAAGGGCAGTCGCGTTCATCTCGGCTCAAAAGGAGAAACGCCCCGTGAGGGGCGCCGGGTTGTCTGGCGGAGAGGGAGGGATTCGAACCCCCGGAACTCTTGCGAGTTCAACAGATTTCGAGTCTGCCGCAATCGACCACTCTGCCACCTCTCCGCGGGAGGCGGATTCTATCAGGGCCGGGCGATCGTTTCGGCGCCGCGCAGGTACGGGCGCAGCACCGCCGGAACGCTCACCGCGCCGTCGGCCTGCTGGTAGTTCTCGAGGACCGCGATCAGCGTGCGGCCGACGGCGAGACCCGAGCCGTTCACCGTGTGCAGCGGCTCGGGCCTGCCCTTCTCGTTGCGGAATCGCGCCTGCATGCGGCGCGCCTGGAAAGCCTCGAAGTTCGAGCACGAGGAGATCTCGCGGTAGGCGTTCTGCCCGGGCAGCCAGACCTCGAGGTCGTAGGTCTTCGCGGAGGAAAAGCCCATGTCGCCCGTGCACAGCGCCATCGTCCGATAGGGCAGGCCGAGCTTCTGCAGGATCGCCTCGGCGTGGCCGGTGAGCTGCTCGTGCGCCTCCCAGGACTTCGCGGGATGCACGATCTGCACGAGTTCCACCTTGTCGAACTGGTGGTTGCGGATCATGCCGCGCGTGTCCTTGCCCGCGGCGCCCGCCTCCGAGCGGAAGCACGGCGAGTGGCAGACGAACTTCAGCGGCAGCTTCTCCAGCGGCACGATCTCGTCGCGCACGAAATTGGTCACCGGGTACTCGGCCGTCGGGATCAGGTAGAGGTCCCGGCCCTCGAGCTTGAACAGGTCGCCGCTGAACTTGGCGAGGCTGGTGACGCCGTCGGCGCAGGCGCCGCTCACCAAGTAGGGCGTGTACACCTCAGTGTAGCCGTGCTCCGAGGTGTGCACGTCGAGCATGAACTGCGCGAGCGCGCGGTGCAGCCGCGCCACGGCGCCCTTCATCACGGCGAAGCGCGCGCCCGCGAGCTTGGCGGCCGTGTCGAAGTCTAGGCCGCCGAGGCCCGCGCCGATGTCGACGTGGTCCTTGGGCGCGAATGCGAACTTCGCGGGCCCGCTCTTGTCCGGCGACCAGCGGCGCACCTCGACGTTCTGCTCCGGCGAGGCGCCGACCGGGACGCTCTCGTGCGGCAGGTTCGGGATCAGCGAGACGAACTCGCGCAGCCGTGCCTGCACCTGGCCGTTCTGCACCTCGATCTGCTTCAGGCGCTCGCCGATCTCGCCCGCCTGGGCGAGCAATGCCGCGGCCTGCGCCTCGTCCTTCTTCGCCTTGGCCTGGCCGATCTGCTTCGAGAGCGCGTTCCGCTGCGCCTGCAGTTGCTCGGTCGTGGTCTGGATGTCCTTCCGGTGCCGCTCGAGCTTGTCGAACGCGTGCGCGTCGAGCTCGTATCCGCGCGTGCGCAGGCGCACGGCGACGGCATCGATGGAATTTCTCAGCAGCTGGATGTCGATCATTCGCGTTTCTTCCCCGCCGCCGCATTCCGGCGGCGCAGGTCGTCGAGCTTCTCCCGGATCCTGCCTTCCAGGCCGCGCTCCGTCGGGCGGTACCAGCCCACCTCGGGCATGCCTTCGGGAAAGTAGTTCTCGCCCGCCGCGAAGGCGTCCGCCTCGTCGTGCGCGTAGCGGTAGTCCTTGCCGTAGCCCAGGCCCTTCATCAGCCGCGTCGGCGCGTTGCGGATGTGCAGCGGCACCGGCCGCGTGCCGTCCTCGGCAACGAAAGCGCGGGCGGCATTATAGGCGCTATAGACGGCGTTCGACTTCGCCGCCACGGCCAGGTAGAGCACGGCTTGCGCGAGCGCGAGCTCGCCCTCGGGCGAGCCGAGGCGCTCGTAGGTCTCCGCGGCGTCGAGCGCGAGGCGCAGCGCGCGCGGATCGGCGAGGCCGACGTCCTCGACCGCCATGCGCACGATGCGGCGCGCGAGATACAGCGGATCGGCGCCGCCGTCGAGCATGCGCACCAGCCAGTAGAGCGAGGCGTCCGGGTCGGAGCCGCGCACCGACTTGTGCAGCGCCGAGATCTGGTCGTAGAACTGCTCGCCGCCCTTGTCGAAGCGGCGCAGGTTCTTCGCCAGCGTATCCTCCACGAACCTGCCGTCGATGATTCCCTGCGGCTTCGCGGTCTGCAGGATTTCTACGGCATTCAGCAACCGGCGTGCGTCGCCATCTGCGAAGCCGACCAACCGGCTGCTCGCCGCTTCATCGAGCTTGATTCCCGATTTCCGAATCAAGACCTTCAAATCGTCCGGCGACAGCGGCTCCAGGACATAGACGGTTGCACGCGAGAGCAGTGCGGAGTTCACTTCGAAGGACGGGTTTTCGGTGGTGGCTCCTACGAAGGTGAAGAGGCCCTTCTCGACATAGGGCAGGAACGCGTCCTGCTGCGCCTTGTTGAAGCGATGCACCTCGTCGACGAAGAGGATCGTGCGCCGGCCGCTCGAGGAGAGCGTGTGCTCGGCGGCCTGCACCGCGTCGCGGATGTCCTTCACGCCGGCAAGCACCGCCGATAGCGCGATGAATTCCGCGTCGAAGGCCAGCGCCATGAGGCGCGCGAGCGTGGTCTTGCCCGAGCCGGGCGGCCCCCAGAGGATCATCGAGTGCGGCTTGCCGGACGCGAAGGCGACGCGCAGCGGCTTGCCGGGACCGAGCAGGTGCGCCTGCCCCACGACCTCGTCCAGCGTGCGCGGGCGCAGCCTTTCTGCCAGCGGCGCCGAGGGCTCCGGCTTGCCGAAGAGGTCAGTCCCCAAGGACGTCCGCGCCCTTCGGCGGGGTGAAGCGGAACGTGCGCGGATCGATCTGGGGATTGCGGACCACGTCGGTGAAGCGCAGCACCGTGGTCTGCCCGAAGTGATCGACGAGCTCCATCGCCTCGACGCCGCCCGTGGAGAGCCCGAGGCGCACGCTGTCGAAGCCCGCCTCCTTCTCGCGCGGCCGCGCCTCCAGCCACTCCAGGCCGTCCTTGTTGCCGAGCTCCTTCAGGTCGAAGGCGTTCGCGATGTCCGAGGCGCCCGCGAGCAGCGCGGCCGGAGTGGCGCCGAGCACGCGCGAGACGCGGCGCACGGTCACCTGGTTCAGGTCGGCGTCGTGGATCCATACGCGCTCGCCGTCGCCGACGATCACCTGCTGCGGCTTCACGTAGGTCCAGCGGAAGCGCCCGGGCCGCAGGAACGCGAAGCTGCCGTGCGCGTCCTGCACGAGCTTGCCGGACTTGTCGTAGACCTTCTGCGTGAACTCGCCCTGCGCGGCCTGCGTGGTGCGCACGTAGCTCTGGAAGCGCTCGATGCTCGCAGCGCCGGAATTCTGGACGGACGCCGTCAACAGCAGCGAGAGCAAGACTCTCTTCATGCCGCTACTCCACCTTCGCGGGAACGAGCACCTCGCGATTGCCGTTGGACTGCATCTGCGACACCAGGCCCGCGCGCTCCATGTCCTCGATGAGGCGCGCCGCGCGGTTGTAGCCGATGCGCAGGTGGCGCTGCACGAGCGAGATCGACGGCCGGCGCGTGCGCACCACGATCTCGACCGCCTGGTCGTAGAGCGGGTCCTTCTCGCCCGTGGGCTCGCCGTTCGCGCCGGCGCCGCCCTCCTCGGCGGCCGCCGGCTCGAGCACGTCGTGGAGGTACTCGGGCCTGGCGAGCGTCTTCAGGTGCTCGACCACCTTGTGCACCTCCTGGTCGGCAACGAAGGCGCCGTGCACGCGCTGCGGCAGGCCGGAACCCGCCGGCAGGTAGAGCATGTCGCCCGCGCCGAGCAGCGCGTCCGCGCCCGACTGGTCGAGGATCGTGCGCGAGTCCACCTTCGAGGCGACCTGGAACGCGATGCGCGTGGGAATGTTCGCCTTGATGAGGCCCGTGATCACGTCGACCGAGGGCCGCTGCGTGGCGAGCACCAGGTGGATGCCGGCGGCCCGCGCTTTTTGCGCGAGCCTCGCGATCAACTCCTCGACCTTCTTGCCGGCGACCATCATGAGGTCGGCCAGCTCGTCGATCACCACCACGATCAGCGGCAGCTGCCCGAGCGGCTGCGGGTTGCCCGAATCGATCGTCGCCGGATCCTCGAGCTTGCGGCCGTGCTTCTCGGCCTCGGCGACCTTGTGGTTGTAGCCCGAGAGGTTGCGCACGCCCAGCCAGCTCATGAGCTTGTAGCGCCGGTCCATCTCCGCGGTGCACCACTGCAGCGCGTTGGCCGCCTGCTTCATGTCGGTGACCACCGGCGCGAGCAGGTGCGGGATGTCCTGGTAGGCCGAGAGCTCCAGCATCTTCGGATCGATGAGGATGAAGCGCACGTGCTTCGGCTCGGACTTGTAGAGCAGCGACAGGATCATCGCGTTGATCGCCACCGATTTGCCCGAGCCGGTGGTGCCGGCGACGAGCAGGTGCGGCATCTTGCCGAGGTCGACCACCACCGGGTTGCCGGCGATGTCCTTGCCCAGCGCGAGCGCAAGCGGCGAATGCACCGCGTGGTAGGTCTCCGAGCCGAGGATCTCGGCGAGGCGCACCGTGTGCCGCACCGGGTTCGGGATCTCAAGGCCCATGCAGGACTTGCCCGGGATGGTCTCGACGACGCGGATCGCCACCACCGACAGCGCGCGCGCGAGGTCCTTGATGAGGTTCACGATCTGGCTGCCCTTGACGCCCACCGAAGGCTCGATCTCGTAGCGCGTGATCACCGGCCCCGGATACGCGGCGAGCACCTTCACCGCGACGCCGAAGTCCGACAGCTTCTTCTCGATCAGGCGCGAGGTGAACTCCAGCGTCTCGGCGCTGACCGACTCCTGCTCCTTCTCGGGCGTGTCGAGCAGCTTGAGCGGCGGCAGCGGCGTGTCGGGCAGGTGCTCGAATAGGCGCTGCTGCTTGTCGGCCTGGATCTCCTTCTTCGCGCGCTCGGACTTCCTGATTTCCGGCGGCGGCGGCGCGATCACGAGCGGCGGATGGTCCTCCTCGCGCTTCTTCTCGGCCTGCACGACGCTCTCGCGCTCCTCGCGCGCGCGCGCGCCGGCCTTCTCGTCGCGGCGCTTCTCCCAGGCGCCGAGCGCGAGCGCGTAGCCCGATTCGAGCAGCAGGCCCGTCAATTCCGCGACGCGCAGCCAGGAGATGCCGCTGAACAGGCTCCAGCCCGCGGCCACCGCCGCGAGCGCAAGCAGCGTCGCGCCCGTGAAGCCGATCAGGCCGGAGAGCCCCTCGCCCAGCACGGTGCCGAGGATGCCGCCCGCCTCCTGCGGCAGGCCGCGGCCGAGGCCGTGCAGGCGCAGCGATTCGAGCACCGCGCTGCCGACGACGAGCAGCGCGAACCCGGCGGCGCCGATCCACAGCGGCCGCGGCTCGGGCGCCTTCGCCTCCTCGATGCGGCGATAGCCGCGCACCACCGTCGCGAGGCACAGCGCCGCCCACCAGAACGCCGACCAGCCGAACAGCGACAGCAGCACGTCCGAGAGCCAGGCGCCGACGCGCCCGCCGGCGTTCTGCACCACCGCCGCGGTGGCGCTGCGCGACCAGCCCGGGTCGCTCGCGTGGTGCGTGAGCAGGATGAGCAGCAGGTAGCCGGCCGCGGCCACCAGCGCGAGCCACTTCGCCTCGCGCAGCAGCCCGGCGAAGCGCGCCGGCAGCGCCGTTCCGCCCTGGTTCCTTCTCGCCGCCGCCGTGCCCATCGCGCCGAATTTTCCCGAGCCAGCTCCGCCCGTGCCGGCGAATCAGTCCCGCAGCAGGATCGTGTCGCGCAGCACGATGGTCGAGCCCCGCATCTCGATGTAGCCGCCCATCTGCAGGTCCTTCATCACGCGGCTGACCATCTCGCGCGAGGCGCCGATCATCTTGGCGATGTCCTGCTTGGGCAGGCGCTTGGCGACGATCTTCTGGCCGTTCACGTCCTCGGACATGTCGAGCAGCAGGCGCGCGACGCGCCCGTAGACGTCGAGCAGCGCGAGGCTGCCGATCTTGCGGTCGGCCTCGCGCAGGCGCCGCACGAGGCCGCGCATGACCGCCATCGCCATGTCGAAGTTCTCCTCGAGGCATTTCTTGAAGTCGCGCTTCGAGATCGACATCAGCTCGCAGGGCTCGATCGTGACGACGCTCGCCGAGCGCGGGCTGTCGTCGATCAGCCCCATCTCGCCGAAGAACTCGCCGGGACCGATCAGGCTGAGGATCACTTCCTTGCCGTCGGCGTCGCTCATCATGACCTTGAGGCGGCCGGAGATGACGATATACAGGGAATCGATCTGGTCGCCCGCGGCCATGATCACCGAGCCGCGCGGCGCGCTGCGGCGCGTGACCACGGTGACGAGCATGCGCAGCTGGTCGTCCGGAAAGCTGGCGAAGAGCGGGACCGATTTCAGCACCGTCGTCGAAACCGTCGTCGCCATCGCCTGCATTCGATCCATCCGCTTCCGCTGAGCGTCCTCGACCCGGCTATCTTAGCAGAATCACTCGCTTATACTTTCGGCATGGACGACCAAAGACGCCACGCGCGGCTTCTGATCCTCGGCTCGGGGCCCGCGGGCTACACCGCGGCGGTGTACGCCGCGCGCGCCAACCTGAAGCCGCTGCTGCTCACGGGCCTCGTGCAGGGCGGACAGCTCACCACCACGACCGACGTGGACAACTGGCCCGCCGACGCCGACGGCGTGCAGGGGCCGGATCTCATGACGCGCTTCCAGAAGCACGCCGAGCGCTTTGCCACCGAGATCGTGTTCGACCACGTCAACAAGGTGGATCTCGGCGCGCGCCCGTTCGTTCTCGAGGGCGACGCGGGCAGCTACAGCTGTGACGCGCTGGTGATCGCGACCGGCGCCTCGGCGAAGTACCTCGGCATGGAAAGCGAGCGCAAGTTCATGGGCCGGGGCGTCTCGGCCTGCGCCACCTGCGACGGCTTCTTCTACAAGGGCCAGGAGGTCGCGGTGGTGGGCGGCGGCAACACCGCGGTCGAGGAGGCGCTGTACCTCGCGAACATCTGCAGCAAGGTGACGCTCGTGCACCGGCGCGACAGGTTCCGCGCCGAGAAGATCATGGTCGACAAGCTCATGAAGCGCGTCGCCGAGGGCAAGATCGTGCTCGAGCTCGATTCGGTGCTCGACGAGGTGCTCGGCGACAAGACTGGCGTTACGGGAATTCGAATCTCCAATTTGAAAGCCAATAACAGCAAGACCCTCGGGCTCAAAGGCCTGTTCGTCGCGATCGGCCACACGCCGAACACCCAGGTGTTCGAGGGCCAGCTCGAGATGGAGAACGGCTACCTCATCACCCGCGGCGTCAGAGGACTGGCCAAAGCGGGCGGCTCGACCGCGACCAGCGTGCCGGGCGTGTTCGCCGCCGGCGACGTGCAGGATCCGGTCTACCGGCAGGCGGTGACCAGCGCGGGCAGCGGCTGCATGGCGGCGCTCGATGCCGAGAAATTCCTCGATGACCTCGGATCATGACGAGTTCCGCAAGGCGGTCGCCGGCGTCTCGCCGCTGCGGCACGGCAAGCGCGCGCAGCTGAAGCGCCCGGCGCCGGCGCCGGTGGCGCGCCAGCGGCTGCGCGACGAGGCCGCGGCGCTCGCCGAAAGCCTGCAAGGCCCGGCGCTGGACGACGACGTGCTCGACACCGGCGAGGCGCTCAGCTTCCTGCGCGCCGGCATGGCGCGCGAGACGCTGCGCAAGCTGCGGCGCGGGCACTGGGCGATCCAGGACGGCATCGATCTGCACGGCATGACGCGCGAGCAGGCGGCCGCGGCCGTCGTCGAATTCCTGAACCGTTGCCTTGCACGCGGCCTGCGCTGCGTGCGCATCGTGCACGGCAAGGGGCTCGGCATCCTGAAGGCCAAGCTCGGCAAATGGCTGCCTCGGCGCGAAGAGGTGCTGGCCTACTGCCAGGCGCCGGCGAACGAAGGCGGCGGCGGCGCGCTGCTGGTACTGCTGAAGGGAAAGCGCTAGGCCCTAGACAGCGAACTCGTTGTTGGCAGGAACGAACCGCCTAGACGGCGGATTCGTTGGTTTCGCCGGTGCGGATGCGCACCACGTGCGAGACCGCGGTGACGAAGATCTTGCCGTCGCCGATCTTGCCGGTGCGCGCCGACTTGACGATCGCCTCGATCGCCGGCTCGACCTGCCCGTCGGTGACCACGACCTCGATCTTCACCTTCGGCAGGAAGTCGACGACGTACTCGGCGCCGCGGTAGAGCTCGGTGTGGCCCTTCTGCCGGCCGAAACCCTTGACCTCGGTGACCGTGAGGCCGGTGACGCCGACTTCCGACAGCGCCTCGCGAACCTCGTCGAGCTTGAACGGCTTCACGATCGCTTCGATCTTCTTCATTGTGGCGAAACTCCGGTCCGCGCGCCCCATCGGCCGTTCGAGGCCGCCGGCCAGCGGGAGGGCTCTTAGCATCCGGCCGTGGATCGCGCCATGGGCGCCTTCAAAGGCGTCGCAAACGGCTCTCGCGTCAGGACTCTGCACTCATTTTGTGCAAATGATGCAAAATACGCCTTTTATAGGGCATCCCTTACACTGTCGGACCCCATTCTCCAGAGGCGAAAATCCGCCATGACAGGAGGCCGGCCTTGGCGACCACCACACGCCCGGATTTTGCCGTAGCCACAAGATGGGCGAAAACTTGCGCTTGGCGCCAAGCCATTGGTCTGTCGGGCGCGCAAACCGCCCGGTATTCGTCGCTGTCCGCGTCTTCCATCAGGATCACGCCCACCAAGTCCGGCCTGAGCCTACGGGGAAGATCGCGGCGGGTCAGCCATTCGCACTCGAAGTCGCGACAGATCTGCGGCCGGTTCGGGTAGACGGCGCAGCCGCTCGCGAGACGGCAATTCCCGCACAGAGGACCGGCGGGTTTCTTAAGCTCCGCAATCTCGAGGGCTGAGCAGCACATCGTACATGGTCC
>DATIYN010000068.1:0-15324 GCA_035517595.1 Burkholderiales bacterium | reverse complement strand
GGGCGTATTCGCCGCCGATGGCCAGCAGTTCGCGGTGGCTGCCCCGCTCGACGATGCGGCCGTGGCTCATCACCAGGATCGTGTCCGCGTCCATCACGGTCGACAGGCGGTGCGCGATGACCAGCGCCGTCTTGCCCTGCGCCGCACTCTCGAGTTCGGCCTGGATGGCACGCTCGTTGGCCGAGTCGAGCGCCGAGGTGGCCTCGTCGAAGATCAGGATCGGCGGGTTCTTCAGCAGGGTGCGCGCGATCGCGACGATCTTTTCGAGGGAATGCAGGCTGCGTTCGCCGTTGTGCATGGGAAGCAGGCGCGAGTGTAGCCGAAGGATTTTCAAAAATGCAAGGAAAATTAACGGCCTAGGTCCGGAACTTCAGGCCGGTTCAAGCCGCTTTGGCTTTTTCGAGGACTTCTTTTGCCCGCGCCGCCTCTTGCTGCAGCGCCCACATGCGGCTGTATTCGCCCCCCAGGGCGAGCAGCTCGCCGTGGGTGCCGCGCTCGACGATGCGGCCGTGGTTGAGGACCAGGATCATGTCCGCGTCCATCACGGTCGACAGCCGGTGCGCGATGACCAGCGTGGTGCGGCCGACCGAGATGCGCTCCAGCTCGGCCTGGATCGCCTTCTCGGCCTTGGAGTCGAGCGCCGAGGTGGCCTCGTCGAAGATCAGGATGCGCGGGTTCTTGAGCAGCGCGCGCGCGATCGCCACGCGCTGCTTCTCGCCGCCCGAGAGCTTGAGCCCCCGCTCGCCGACCATGCTCTCGTACTTCGCGGGCAGCGACTCGATGAAGTCGTGGATGTGCGCCGCGCGCGCGGCCTCGACCACCTCGGCCTCGCTCGCGCCGGTGCGGCCGTAGTGGATGTTGTAGCGGATGGTGTCGTTGAACAGCACCGTGTCCTGCGGCACGATGCCGATCGCCGAGCGAAGACTGGATTGCCTGATTTCCCTTATGTCCGACTTGTTCACCGAAATGCTTCCGCTCGATATGTCGTAGAAGCGGAACAGCAGCCGGGCGAGCGTCGACTTGCCCGAGCCCGAGTGGCCGACCACCGCGACGCGCTGGCCGGCGGGGATCACGAAGCTCACGTCGAAGAGGATCTGGCGATTGGGCTCGTACGAGAAATCGACGTGCGAGAACTCGACCGTCGCCGGCCCCGGCGGCAGCTCGGGCGCGCCGGGCCGGTCGTCGATCTCGCGATGCTCGGTGAGCAGCCGGAACATGCGGTCCATGTCCAGCAGCGACTGCTTGATCTCGCGGTACACCATGCCGAGGAAGTTGAGCGGGATGTAGAGCTGGATCAGCAGCGCGTTGACGAGCACCAGGTCGCCGAGCGTGAGCCCGCCCGAGGCCACGCCGCCCGCGGCGAGGAACATGAGCGCCGTCACCGCGGCCGCGATCACCAGGCTCTGGCCGATGTTGAGCGCGCCGAGCGAGGACTCGAAGCGCACCGCGGCGTCCTCGTAGCGGCGCAGGCTGCGGTCGTAGCGCCCGGCCTCGAACTCCTCGTTGCCGAAGTACTTGACGGTCTCGTAGTTGAGCAGGCTGTCGATGGCGCGCGTGTTGGCCTTCGAATCGAGCTCGTTGGCGCGCCGGCGGATGTCGATGCGCCATTCGGTGACGGCGACGGTGAAGCTGATGTACACGGCGACCGCGCCGAAGGTGACGGCGGTGAAGCGCCAGTCGAACTTCGAGAGCAGCACCGCGGCCACGAGCGCGAACTCGAGAATCACCGGAATGATCGAAAACAGCAGGTACGACAGCAAAGTCGAGATCCCGCGCGTGCCGCGCTCGATGTCGCGCGTCATGCCGCCGGTCTGGCGCTCCAGGTGGAAGCGCAGGCTGAGCGCGTGCAGGTGGCGGAACACGCTGAGCGCGACCTGCCGGATCGCGTGCTGCGTCACGCGCACGAAGACGACGTCGCGCAGCTCGCCGAACAGCGTGGTCGAGAAGCGCAGCAGGCCGTAGGACGCGAGCAGCGCCACCGGCACCGCGACCACCTGGAGCTTGGCGTCCAGCCCGTCGACGATCCCTTTCATGACCAGCGGCACGCTCACGTTGGCGAGCTTCGCGGAGGTGAGGAACGCGAGCGCGAGGAGCACGCGGCCGCGGAACTCCCACAGGTAGGGCACGAGCACGCGCACGGAGCGCCACTCGCTGCCGCGCAGCCGCTGCGGCGTCTCGGCCGGGCCGGGGTGGGGATGGCTTGCCATCGAGGCGCGGATTCTATACCATTCAAACGTTCGTTTTAATTTGGATTCGCCATGAACCTTCGCGCACTCAAGCCGCCCCACGAAACCCGCACCCGCATCCTCGACGCCGCCGAAGAGCTGTTCATGCAGCACGGCTTCGAGGCCACCTCGATGCGCCAGCTCACCGCCAAGGCGGGCGCCAACCTGGCCGCGGTCAACTACCACTTCGGCTCGAAGGACGCGCTCATCGCCGCGGTGTTCCAGCGGCGCCTGGACGCGATGAACACCGCGCGCATCGCCGAGCTCGAGCGCCTGGAGAAGGAGGCCGGCGGCCGGCCGCTCAGCCCGCGCCAGATCATCGGCGCCTTCGTCGGCGTGAGCCTGCGCATGATCGAGGACGCCAAGGGCGGCCGCAATTTCATCCGCCTGCTCGGGCGCACCTACAGCGACCCGCAGAAGGAGATCCGGTCCCTCATCGGCCGGCTCTACGCGCCGGCGATGGAGCGCTTCAAGGCCGCCTTCGAGCGCGCGCTGCCGCAGATGCCGCGCGAGGAGCTCATCTGGCGCATGCATTTCATGTTCGGCACGCTCGCCTACACGCTCGCGGCGACCGATACCGTGCAGCTCATCGCGGGCTGCAAGCCCGAGGACCGCTACGACGCGCGCCTGCTCGAGGCGCGCCTCACCGCGTTCCTCGAGGCCGGCCTGCTCGCGCCGCTGCACGGCGCCGCCGACGTCAAGAAGGCCGCCTGACTCGCTGATCGATCCCGGAGGGGGTTCCGATGCTCGAATACATCGCCTTTGCCGTCGCCACCGTCGCGGTGCTGATGGCGCTCGCCTATTTCCAGGCGCCGATCCTGGTGTGGACCGTCGCGGCCGGCCTGATGGCCGCGACCTGGGCTTCGGCGCTGCAGCTCTCGGCGCAGACCGACGCGGTGCTGCTGTTCCTGTTCGTCTTCATCGCGCCGGTGCCCGTGATCCCGGCGCTGCGCCGGCGCCTCGTGAGCGACCACGTGCTCGCGATCTTCCGGCGCATCCTGCCCGACATGACGCAGACCGAGAAGGACGCGATCGACGCGGGCACGGTGTGGTGGGACGCCGATCTGTTCTCCGGCAAGCCGGACTGGAACAAGATGCTCGCGATCCCCGCGCCGAAGCTCTCGGCGGAGGAGCAGGCCTTCCTCGACGGCCCCTGCGAGGAAGCCTGCGCGATGACCGACGACTGGGAGGTCACGCACGAGCGCCAGGACCTGCCGCCGCAGGTCTGGCAGTACCTGAAGGACAAGGGCTTCTTCGGCATGATCATCCCGAAGAAGTACGGCGGCCTCGGCTTCTCGGCGCTCGGCCACTCGGCGGTGGTGCTGAAGCTCTCCACGCGCTCCAATGCGCTCGGCGTCAGCGTGATGGTGCCGAACTCGCTCGGGCCGGCCGAGCTGCTGCTGCACTACGGCACCGAGGAGCAGAAGAACCACTACCTGCCGCGCCTCGCCAAGGGCCTCGAGATCCCCTGCTTCGCGCTCACGAGCCCGGAGGCGGGCTCGGACGCGGCCTCGATCCCGGACTACGGCGTGGTCTGCAAGGGCACCTACCAGGGCAAGGAAGCGCTCGGCATGCGCGTGACCTGGGACAAGCGCTACATCACGCTCGGGCCGGTCGCCACGCTGCTCGGGCTGGCGTTCAGGCTGTACGACCCGGAGAAGCTGCTGGGAGGCAAGGAGGACCTGGGCATCACCTGCGCCCTGGTGCCGACCAGCCATCCGGGCGTCAATATCGGCCGGCGGCACCTGCCGCTCAACGCCGCGTTCCAGAACGGCCCGAACTCCGGCAAGGACGTGTTCATGCCGCTCGACTGGATCATCGGCGGCCGGGACTACGCGGGCAAGGGCTGGATGATGCTGATGGGCTGCCTCGCCGCGGGCCGCTCGATCTCGCTGCCCACCTCGTCGGCGGGCGGCGCCAAGGCGCTCGCGCGCGCGACGGGCGCCTATGCGCGCGTGCGCACGCAGTTCAAGACGCCGATCGGCCGGCTGGAGGGCGTCGAGGAGGCCCTCGGCCGGATCGCCGCCAACGCCTACATGATGGACGCGACGCGCGTGATGACCGCGGGCGCGGTGGACCTCGGCGAGAAGCCGGCGGTGATCTCGGCGATCGCGAAGTACCACATGACCGAGCGGGCGCGCGCCTGCGTGAACGACGCGATGGACATCCACGGCGGCAAGGGCATCTGCCTCGGGCCCAACAACTGGGTCGGCCGCGGCTACCAGGTGATGCCCGTCGGCATCACGGTCGAGGGCGCGAACATCCTCACGCGCACGCTGATCATCTTCGGCCAGGGCGCGATCCGCTGCCATCCCTACGTGCTGCGCGAGATGCGCGCGGCCAAGGAAATGACCGGCGCCGCCGCCTCGATCGAGTTCGACGACGCGTTCACCTCCCACATCGGCCACACCCTGTCCAACGGCGCGCGCGCCTTCGTGCACGGCATCACGAGCTCGCGCCTGGGGCAGACGCCGCGCGACGGCGCGCCCGAGACGCGGCACTACTACCGATTCGCCTCGCGCCTCGCCTCGGCGTTCGCCTTCCTCGCCGACGTGTCGATGCTGGCGATGGGCGGCGCGCTGAAGAGGAAGGAAAAGATCTCCGGGCGCCTGGGCGACGTGCTGTCGATGCTCTACCTCCTCTCGGCGACGCTCAAGCGCTACGAGGACCAGGGGCGCCCGAAGGAGGACCTGCCGCTCATCCGCTGGGTGGTGCGCGACCTCGTGTACCGCGCGCAGGAGGCGATCGACGGCATCCTGTCCAATTTCCCGGTGAAGAGCCTCGCCACGCTGCTGCGCTTCGTGATCTTCCCGCTCGGCATGTCGTTCCGGCCGCCGCTCGACTCGCGCAACCGCGAGAGCGCGAAGATCCTGCTCGAGCCCGGCGCGGCGCGCGACCGGCTGACCGAGGGCATGTACCTCGGCCGCGGCGAGTCCGACCCGGGCGGCGTGCTGGAAGCGGCGTTCCTCGCCACGATCGCCAGCGAGCCGGTCGACGAGAAGCTGCGCAAGGCGGTGAAGAAGGGGAAGATCGTTCCGCAGCCTGGGGTTGATTTAGGAACTTTAGGAAATAAGAATCAAATCATTACGGCCGAAGAGCTGGCGCTCTGGCAGCGCAAGGAAGCGCTGCGCAAGCAGGTCGTCAAGGTGGACGACTTCCCGCAGGATTTCGGCCGCGCCGAGATCCAGCAGAAGCTCGGCCGCGAGCAGCAGCCGGCCGCGCGCGCCGCCTAGGCGCGCGCCGCGCAGAGGGGACTCCGATGGCAGGCTACGCGCAACCCATCTACGTGATCGACGGCGCGCGCACGCCGTTCCTGAAGGCGAAGAACCGGCCCGGCGTGTTCGCGGCGGCGGACCTCGCCACGCAGGCGGGCAAGACGCTGCTCGCGCGGCAGAAGTTCGCGCCGGCCGACCTCGACGAGGTGATCCTCGGCTGCGCCGCGCCCTCGGTGGACGAGGTCAACATCGGGCGCGTGGCCGCGCTGCGCATGGGCTGCGGGCAGAAGGTCCCGGGCTGGACCGTGATGCGCAACTGCGCCTCGGGCATGCAGGCGCTCGATTCGGGCATCAACGCCATCCTCGCCGGGCGCTCGAACCTCGTGCTCGCAGGCGGCGTGGACGCGCTCTCGCGCGCGCCGCTCCTCTATAACGACAAGATGGTCAACTGGTTTTCCGATCTTGCTTCTTCCCGCTCTACCGGGGAAAGGCTTTCGACGTTCTCAAGGATTCCTCTCAAGGCCCTTCTTTCGCCGGTCATCGGCATCATGAAGGGGCTCACCGACCCGATGGTGGGGCTGCTCATGGGGCAGACGGCGGAGAACCTCGCGCACCGCTTTGGAATTACGCGCGAGCAGATGGATTCTTTTTCGGTCAGATCTCATAGGAGAGTTGTCGCCGCGCAGGACGCCGGCCATTTGAAGTCCGGCGGCGGCGAGCTCGAGGCCCTCTACGACATGAAGGGCAACGCCTACACGCTGGACGACGGCGTGCGGCGCGACTCCTCGATGGAGAACCTCGCCAAGCTCAGGCCCTTCTTCGACCGCAAGTACGGCAACGTCACGCCGGGCAACAGCTCGCAGATCACCGACGGCGCCGCGTGGCTGATTCTTGCCTCCGAATCCGCCGTGTCCAGATTCAATCTGGAACCCATGGGAAGAATCCTCGATTCCCAATGGGCGGGGCTCGACCCGGCGCAGATGGGCCTGGGGCCGGTGCACGCGGCGACGCCGATCCTGCAGCGCCACGGCCTGAAGCTCGACGGCGTGGACTACTGGGAAATCAACGAGGCCTTCGCCGCGCAGGTGCTGGGCTGCCTCGCGGCATGGAAGGACGAGAAATATTGCAAGGAGCAGCTCGGTCTCGATTCCGCTCTTGGCGATCTGGACCAGGAGAGGCTCAATGTCGATGGCGGCGCCGTGGCGCTCGGGCATCCGGTGGGGGCTTCCGGCGCGCGAATCGTCTTGCATTTGATCCGTCAATTGAAGAGAAAAAATGCGAGGCGGGGGATGGCATCCATCTGCATCGGCGGCGGCCTCGGCGGCGCGATGCTGGTTGAGGCGGCATAGGGGAGCAAGATCCGTGGACCGCGCGCAAACGCGTTACAAGCACTGGCGCTACGAGACCGACGCGCAGGGCCTGATCTGGCTCACCTTCGACAAGCAGGGCGAATCGGCCAACACCTTCTCGCGCGACGTGATCGACGAGCTGCTCGCCGTGCTCGACGAGATCGCCGCGGCGAGGCCCAAGGGCCTCGTCCTGCGCTCGGGCAAGGACAGCTTCATCGCGGGCGCCGACGTCAACGAGTTCGTGCGCTTCAAGGACGCCGACGAGGCGCTCGCGTTCACGCGCAAGGGCTGGGACATGACGCAGAAGATGCGCGACCTGCCCTTTCCCACCACCGCCATGGTGAACGGCTTCTGCATGGGCGGAGGCCTCGAGCTCGCGCTCGGCTGCCGCTACCGCGTCGCGCTCGACGACCCGAAGACGCGCTTCGCGTTCCCGGAGGTCATGCTCGGAATCTGGCCGTTCTGGCACGGCCTGATGTGGCTGCCGAAGCTCGTGGGGCCGGCCGCCGCGCTCGACATGATCCTCACCGGCAAGACGGTCGACGCGCGGCGCGCCAAGCGCATGGGCCTGGTCGACGAGGCGGTGCCGCTGCGCATCCTCGAGAACACCGCGCGCATGGTGACGCTGGAAGCGCGTCCTCCGAAGGGCCTGGGTTTCGTTCAAAGAATGCTCTTGGGTCCGTTGAGAGCCGTTGTTGTCGGTCAAGCACGGAAGCAGGTCGCCAAGCGAGCGCGGCCCGAGCACTACCCGGCGCCCTACGCGATCCTCAAGGCCTGGCAGCAGTACGACGGCGACACTTTCGCCTGCAAGGACGACCCGACCTGCTCGCTGAAGGCGCTGACCGAGCACCCAACGACGCGCAACCTGATCCGCATCTTTTTCCTGCAGGAAAGGATGAAGGGCCTCGCCAAGGGCGTGGACTTCCGGGCGAAGCACGTGCACATCGTCGGCGCGGGCGTGATGGGCGGCGACATCGCCGCGGTCTGCGCGATGCGCGGCATCACCGTCACGCTGCAGGACACCTCGCCCGAGCGCCTCGCGCCCGCGGTCGAGCGCGCGGCGAAGCTCTTCAAGCGCCGGCTGCGCGAGCCGGCGCGCATCCGCGACGCGATGGACCGCCTGATCCCGGACGTCGCCGGCACGGGCGCCGCCAGGGCCGACGTGATCCTCGAGGCGATCTTCGAGGACCTGAAGGCGAAGCGCGAGCTGTTCGCGAAGCTCGAGGCAATGGCCAAGCCGAGCGCGGTGCTGGCCAGCAATACGTCCAGCCTGAAGCTCTCGGACATCGCCGCGCAGTTCAAGGATCCGTCGCGGCTGGTCGGAATTCATTTCTTCAACCCGGTGCCTCAAATGATGCTGGTTGAAGTCGTCGATGCGGCCGGAACGAACCCCGCTCACGTGAAGAACGCGATCGCCTTCGTCCGGCAGATCGACAAGCTGCCGCTGCCGGTGAAGGATTCGCCCGGCTTCCTCGTCAACCGCGTGCTCGGGCCCTACCTGCAGAACGCCTTCCGCATGCTGGACGAGGGCGTGACGGCCGAGACGCTGGATGCGGCGATGGAGGAATTCGGCATGCCGATGGGCCCGATCGAGCTCGCCGACACCGTGGGCCTGGACATCTGCCTGCACGCGGGCAAGCAGCTCGCGAAGAAGGACGCGCAGGGGCACGAGCCGGAGGCGCCGAAGATCCTGCTCGACAAGGTGGCGCTCGGCCAGCTCGGCCGCAAGTCGGGCCAGGGCATCTACCGCTGGGAGAACAGCAAGCCCGTGAAGGGCGCGGCCGGATCGCACGACGAGCGCCTCGTCCAGGCGCTGATCCAGCCTTACCTGGATGAATCGCGGGCGGTCCTCGCGGAGGGAATCGTTCCGGACGGCGAGCTCATCGACGCGGGCCTCATCTTCGGCAGCGGCTTCGCGCCGTTCCGCGGCGGCCCGCTGCACTACCTCGAGTCGCAGAAGAAGTAGCTCGCGTGGGCAAGGCCTCGCACCAGCCGGCCGGCCTCGCCTTGCCCGAGGGCAAGGTGCCGGCGCTGCGCGTGGTGCCGATGCCCGCGGACGCCAACCACAACGGCGACATCTTCGGCGGCTGGATCATGGCGCAGGTGGACGTCGCCGGCGGAATCGTCGCGGGGCGCGTCGCGCGCGGCCGCGTCGCCACCGTGTCGGTGAATTCCTTCGTCTTCAAGCAGCCGGTGCAGATCGGCGACGTGCTGTCGCTCTACGCCGACGTCGTGCGCGTCGGCAACACGTCGATCACCATCGACGTGCAGGTCTACGCCGAGCGCGGCCGCGAGCAGGCGAGGATCGTCAAGGTCACCGAGGCCGTGCTCACCTACGTCGCCATCGACCTGCAGGGCCGCCCGCGGCCCGTGCCGAAGGCCGGCGGCTAGCGAATCGCTGCGGCGATGTCGCGGCCCACGGCGACGAGCGCGCGGCCGTGCGCCGCGACCAGCGCATCGTAGCCAGGCCCGCCGGCCGGCTCGCGCACGAACGACCGTCCGCTCCTCGCCGGGCCCTTGGCCGGGACGACCTGCCAGAGCACTTCCACGGTCGCGGCCTCGCCGAGCACCGAATCGAAACGCTGGACGTGCAGCAGCACGCTGAAATCGGCGCTCGTACCCGCGCCCATCGGGTAGGCGTAG
The DNA here is from genome assembly GCA_035517595.1 of Burkholderiales bacterium. Lineage (GTDB taxonomy): Bacteria > Pseudomonadota > Gammaproteobacteria > Burkholderiales > SG8-39 > RBG-16-66-20. Next base: position 5,892 of record DATIYN010000068.1, on the reverse strand, counting down.
ACGCTCGCGCCGCCGAGCGCCTGCCTCAGGCTGGCCGCGACCGCGAGCGCGATCTCGTCCTTCGGCGCGCCGAGCCAGCGCTCGAACTCGGAGAACGTCGCCTGGTTGCCCGCCCCGCGCAGCACGATCTGCGGGCGGTCGAGGCCGTCGGGCAGCTGCACCGCGCCGATGGCGACGGTGATCGGGGTTTTCGCCTGCTCCGCGGACGGCGCGGCGGCGGGGCTGAGGGTGTAGAAATGCGTCACCGGCGAGCTGCCGCAGCCGGCGAGCGCGAGCAGCGCCGTCGCGAGCAGCGCGGCCGGCGTCTGGCTTCGGCGCGTCACTGGCGGGTCTCCCTGGGATCTTCGCGCTTGCCGCTGATCAGCGCCTCGGGGTGCCGCTCGAGGTAGTCGGCGAGCGCGCGGAACGCCGCCGCCGCGCGCGCCATCTCGCGCATCGCGTCGCGCGCGTCCTGCGAGAGCGGCGAATTCGGCTTGAGCACCTGGTCGGCGGACTCGACGGCCTTGCGCACCTCGGCGAGCGTGGTGCGCAGCTCGGGCGCGAGATCGTTGTCGATGTGCCCGATGAGCTGCGCGGCGCTCTTCAGCGTCGTCTGCAGATCGGCGCCGACCTGCTCGAGCGGGAACTTCTTCACCTTCGCGGCGATCGACGCGAGCGTCTCCTGCAGCTCGAGCAGGCTGCTCGGCACCGCCGGAATCTCGGGCAGGTCGTCGTCGTCCAGCCGCTCGTCCGCCCGCCGCCGGGCCTTCGGCGCCGACGGGAAGAAGTCGAGCGCGACGTAGAGCTGGCCGGTCAGCAGGTTGCCGGTCCGCAGCTGGGCGCGCAGCCCGCGCGCGATCATGCCCGAGAGCAGCGCGCGGCGCTGGTCGTTGCTGAGCGTCTTGCCGGTGTCCTTCGAGCGCATGCGCCGCGGGAAGAAATCCGCCTTGACGCGGATCTGGAAATGCTTGCCGGCCACGTCTACGTGCGGCCGGATCTGCGTCACCGTGCCGACCGTCACGCCGCGGAAGTCGATCTCCGCGCCGGGCGCCAGGCCGCGCACCGACTCGTCGAACACCATCGCCAGCTTCATCACGTCGGTCTCGGGATTGCGCAGCGCCTCCGAGCGGTTTGCGAACAGCCGGAACTCCGCGTTCGCCCCGGCCTGCGGCAGGTCCGCCGACTCGGCCGGCGTCTCGAAGGCGAGCCCGCCTACCAGGATCGAGACCGCCGACTGCGTATCGATGATCATGCCGGTGGAGTTGAGCGTGACGTCGATGCCGCTCGCGTGCCAGAAGCGGGTGTTGTCGGTGACGAACTTGTCGTAGGGCGCGTTGACGAAGACCTTGATGACGATGCCCCTGCCGTCCTTGCCGAGCTCGTAGCTCACGATCTGGCCCGCCTTCAGGCGCCGGAAGTAGACCGGCGAGCCGACATCCAGCGAGCCGGCGTTGTCGCTGCGCAGGACGAAGGTCCGGCCGGGCTCGCCCGTGTTGACGATCGGCGGGATCTCGAGGCCCACGAAGTCGTGCTTCGGCGCCTTGGACAGTCCGATGTCCATGCCGATATACGAGCCCGACAGCAGCGTGCCGATGCCCGTCACCGTGCCGCCGGACACGCGCGGGCGCACCACCCAGAAGCGCGTGTCCTCGACGAGGTAGCGCTTCGCCTCCTTGGCAAGCTCGGCAGTGACGACCACGTGCGAGGTGTCCGGCGCGAGCGCGATGCCCGTCACGAGGCCCATGTCGACGTCCTTGTAGCGGATCTTGGTCTTGCCGGTCTCCAGGCCTTCGGCGGTCGCGAAGGCGATGGTGATCGCCGGGCCCTTGTCGAGGATCGCCTTGACCGCGAGCCAGCCGCCGACCAGCGCCGCGACCAGCGGAATCAGCCACACGAGCTGCAGCGAGCGACGCGACCTCGGCGCCGCCACGGCCTCGGGCAGGTCCGGCAGCGGCGGGACGTCAGCCATGCACCGGCTCCCGGGCGTCCCAGATCAGGCGCGGATCGAAGGCCATCGCCGAGAACATCGTCAGCACGACCACCGCGCCGAAGGCCGCGGCGCCCGCGCCCGGCTGGATCGTCGCCAGCGCCTTCAGCTGCACGAGCGCGACGATCACCGCGACCACGTAGATGTCGAGCATCGACCAGCGGCCTACGAATTCCACGAGGCGGTACAGGCGCGCGCGCTGCCCGGGCTGCCAGCGCGAGCGCAGCTGCACCGACACGAGCAGCAGCGCGAGCGCGATCATCTTCAGCATCGGCACCATGATGCTGGCGAAGAAGATGATCAGCGCCAGGTACCAGGAGCCCGAGGTCCAGAAGTAGACGCCGCCGCTCAGGATCGTGTCGGACTGCGAGCCGAACAGCGAGCTCGTGCGCATCATCGGCAGCGTGTTGGCCGGGACGTACAGGATCATCGCCGCGACGAGCAGCGCCCAGCTGCGCGATACGCTCGAGGGCTTGCGCAAGTGCAGCCCGGCGCCGCAGCGCGGGCAGCGGGGCTCGCGCTGGCTCGCCGCCGCGCGCGACAGCTGGCTGCAGACGTGGCAGCGCAGGAGGCCGAGCTCGGCAGCCGTCACCGCACGGCTCATGCGGGCGCCGCCGGACGCGCGAGCGCGCCTGCTGCCTTCCACAGCGCGCGCGGATCGAACACCGCCGTGAGGGCCGCCATCAGGAGCATGAGCGCCGCGAACGACCAGAGCGCGATGCCCGGGACCACGCCCGCCAGGTGCGCGAGCTTCACAAGCGACACGAGCACCCCGAGCATGAAGACTTCGACCATCCCCCAGGGACGCACCGCCTGCAGCACGCGGAACACGTGCGTGAAGTGCGGCGGCAGCCGGCCCAGGCGCACCGGCAGCAGCAGGTAGGCGAGCGCCGAGAGCTCGATCGCCGGCACCGCGATCGTGGTCGCGAACACGAGCGTCGCCACCGATTTCATGTCCTCGTCCCAGAGCCGGTGCACCGCGCCGTACAGCGTGGTGTGGATCACCTGGCCCTGCAGCGCGAGCCCGAGGATCGGGAAGCTGTTGGCGATGGCGAACAGCAGGAGCGCGCCCGCCGCGAGCGCGAGCGTGCGGTCCAGGCTGGCGGGCCGGTCGCGGTACAGCTCGGCGCCGCAGCGGCCGCAGCGCGCTACGCCGCCTTCCGGCAGCGGCACTTCCCGCTGCAGCAGGTCGCACTCGTGGCAGGCGACCAGCGGAACGCTCACGGCAGCGGCTTCAGCTCTTCGCCGCGGTCCTGGCGGCGGCCGCCTTTGCCGCCGCCTCCTGCGCCGCCTTGCGGTCGGCGGCCACCTGCGCGAACGCGGGCCGCTCGCCGAGCATCTTGAGGTAGGGCCTGACCTGCGCCAGCCCCTCGAGGAAGTCGCGCCCGTAGGTGATCTTGGTCGACATCGTCACCAGGGGCAGGTGCACCGCCGCCGCGCAGTCGGCCAGGGTCAACGAAGGGCCGGCAATGAAGGGATCGAATTTCGCGAGCGCCTCGAGCGCGCGGATGCCCTTGGCGAGATCCTTTTCCACCGATTGCTTCGTGCCGTCGGAGGTCGTGCCGCCGAAGAAGGCGCCCGGATAGAGCCGCCGCGCGACCAGCTCCAGGTGCAGCTCGATCACGGTCACCAGCTCGCGCACCTTGGCGCGCGCGAGCGGGTCCCGCGGCAGCAGCGGCTTCTGCGGGAACGCGTCCTCGAGGTACTCGAGGATGACTTCCGACTCGCTCAGGCGCGTGCCGTCGATCTCGGCGTAGGGCACCTTGCCCATCGGGCTCAGGGCCAGGTACGCGGGATCCTGGGAGGGCCGGACGCCGCAATCCTCCTCGAACGGCACGCCCTTCTCGCGCAGCGCGATGAGCACCTTGTTGTGGTAATTGCTGATGCGGAAACCGCAGATCCTGATCATCGCTCCCCCTGAGCGTTTCGTGCATTATAGGGCCGCGTGAGCAACGATCCGATCTCCGAAGCCTGGCTGAAGAAGCGCGTGTGGCCGCGCTTCTCGCGCACGCGCAAGGAGCACCGGCGCATCCATCTCGCGAGCCACGCGTTCGGACGCCCGCCGGACCGCATGGCGCAGGACGTCCAGCACGCGCTCGACCTCTGGTACCACGACATGGAAGGCGCCTGGAGCGAGTGGCTGGCCGCGCGCGAGCGCTTCCGGGCGCTCATCGCGCGCCTCATCGGCGCCAAGCGCCCGGACTGCGTCGTGCCGAAGGCGAGCGCGGGCCAGGGCCTGCGCGCCGTGCTGAACGCCCTGCAGGACGAGAAGAAGGGCAAGCTGCGCGTCGTGACTTCCGACGGCGAGTTCGACTCGATCGACTTCATCCTGCGCGTCTACCGCGAGCAGGGGCGGATCGACCTGCGCGTGATGCCCTGGCGCGAGCTCTCGCTGGGCAACGCCGACCTCGTGGTGCTCTCGAGCGTGCAGTTCCGCACGGGCGAGTGGATCTCCAACCTGCCCAAGTTCATGCGCGCGGCGAAGACCGCCGGCGCGCTCGTGCTGCTCGACGTCTATCACCACGCCGGCGTGCTCCCGCTCGACGTGGCCGCGCTCGGCGCGGACTTCGCGATCGGCGGCTGCGCCAAGTACCTGCGCGGCGGCCCCGGCGCGGGCTGGCTCTACGTGCGCCCGGGGCTCGCCGAGACGCTGCGCACCCCGGATACCGGCTGGTTCGCCAAGGACAAGCCCTTCACGCACGAGCGTCCCGAGCCGCCGCAGTTCGCCGCCGGCGGCGACGCCTGGCTCGAGTCCACGCCCGCGGTGCTCGCGCCGATCCAGGCGCTCGCGGGCCTGGAACTGACGCTGGAAATGGGCGTGGACCGCCTGCGCGACTACTCGATCGAGCAGAAGCAGCTGCTCGCGGATTTCCTCAACCTGAGGGGCGTGCCCTCCGAGGGCGCGGGCGACGAGCACGGCGCCTTCCTCACCGTGCAGCACGAGGACCCGCTGCGCCTCGCGGCTGCGCTCGCGCGGCACCACATCGTGACCGACACGGCCGGCGACCGGCTGCGCCTCACCCCCGACATCCTCAACACCGAGTCGGAGCTCGCGCAGGTCGCCGAGGAGCTCGGCGCCCTGCTGGCGCGACGTTAGCGGCGCAAGGTCGCCGCTCCCCAGCCCTAGCGCTTCTTCGTCGCGAGCGCCTCGGCAACCGTGGTCTGCTCGGCGATCTCCTGCTTGGCGATCGCGTTGCGGTGCACCTCGTCCGGGCCGTCGGCGAAGCGCAGCGTGCGCTGGTGCGCATAGGCGTTGGCGAGGCCGAAGTCGTCCGACACGCCGCCGCCGCCGTGCACCTGCATCGCCCAGTCGATCACCTGGCAGGCCATGGTCGGGGCGAGCACCTTGATCATGGCGATCTCCTTCCTCGCCACCTTGTTGCCCACGGTGTCCATGCGCCAGGCCGCGTGCAGCACCATGAAGCGCGCGCTGTCGATCATGATGCGCGCGTTGGCGATGCGCTCGCGCGTCACGCCCTGCTCGGCGACCGTGCGGCCGAAGGCGACGCGGCTGGTGGCGCGCTTGCACATCTTCTCCAGCGCGCGCTCGGCCTGGCCGATCGAGCGCATGCAGTGGTGGATGCGGCCCGGCCCGAGCCGGCCCTGCGCGATCTCGAAGCCGCGCCCCTCGCCGAGCAGGATGTTCGACGCGGGCACGCGCACGTCCTTGAACTCGATCTCCATGTGCCCGTGCGGCGCGTCGTCGTAGCCGAACACCGGCAGGTGCCGGATGATGCTGATGCCCTTGGTGCCCGCGGGCACGAGGATCATCGACTGCTGGCTGTGGCGCGAAGCATGGTCGGGGTTGGTCTTGCCCATGACGATGTAGATCTTGCAGCGCGGGTCGCCCGCCCCCGAGGACCACCACTTGCGGCCGTTGATGACGTAGTCGTTGCCGTCGCGCTTGATGTGCATCTGGATGTTGG
>DATIYN010000067.1:0-2854 GCA_035517595.1 Burkholderiales bacterium | reverse complement strand
GTCGTGAATGGCGAATACCTCAAGAAGAACAAGGCCCAGATCGACAAGTTCGTCAAGGTGACGCAGCGCGCCTTCGCCGCCTGCGTCAAGGATCCCAAGCCCTGCGTGCAGGCGCTCATCGACGCCAACGGCGCGCTCAGCTTCGACAACGAGTTCGTGAACTGGCAGCTGGTGGAGGAACTGATGAACGACAAGTTCTCGCGCGAAGTCGCGCTCGGCATCCACGACGACGGCCGCATGAAGGCCGACTACGAGCTGGTGCGCGACTACGTCGGCATCGACAAGCCCTTCGACGTGAAGACGGTCTACACCAACGAGTTCCTCGATCGCTCGATCAAGATGACGAAGTAAGCCGGCGCCAGAGCCGCACCAGCCAGAGGCGGAGCGGCCCTTTCGTTTCTTTCGGAATATCGTCCGGAACGACCGCGCCGAAGCGCTTCCCCAGGGTCTCCGCGAACTGCGCGGCGCGCTCGGTCGCGCGCTTCTCGAACAGGCGGTCGACGATCGGCTTGAGCGGGCCCTCGCCCTGCACCTGGAGCACGCCGGTCATCTCGGTGCCCGGGCCGGCGGCGCGCAGGGCGACCTCGATCTCCATGGTCAGGTGCTCGGCCTTCAGCGTGGCGTGAAGCCGGCGCGGTGGCTCCTCGGCGTCGATGCGCGCCTTCAGGTCGATGATCAGCGGCACCACGCCGAGCTTCTCGCGCACCGTCAAATCCGCGGTCCGGGCGTCGACGAGCGTCACGCGCTCCACGCCGGGCAGGCAGGCGCACAGCGACTCGATGTCGCGGATGAAGCGCCAGACCTCGCCGGGCGGCGCGTGCACCGCGAACCGCTCTTCGCGCCGCGGCATCAGTCCCACCACTTCTTCAGCTGGTAGTCCTCCGCAATCACGCCGGCCGCGTTGTGACCTGCTCCCGCGTGCACGCCGCCGCCCGGGTGGCAGTAGCCGCCGCACATGTAGAGGCCCTCGAAAGGCGTGCGGTAGCCGGACCAGCCCGCGAAGGGCCGGAAGTAGCCCATCTGGTCGGGCGTCATGTCGCCCACGACGTCTACGCCGTTCACCATGTTGTCGTTGTGCCGCACCGTGTCGGTCGGATCTTGGATGGTCATCGCGAGGATCTTGCCCTTCGTCATGTTCGGCGCATACGACTGCCAGAGCGCGAGCAGGTAGTCTGCATATTCTGTTCGGGCCTTTTGCCAGCCCCCCTGAAGGGCGAAAGGCGCGTATTGCCATACCAGAACCGTGTGTTTGCCGGCCGGTGCCTGCGTAGGATCGAAAAGCGTAGGCAGCGTGATCTGCAGCATCTCGCGGCGCGGCGCCTTGCCGGCCGCGATCTCCTGGTAGGCCTCGACCTGGTCGGCGACCGTGCCGCAGAACATCTCCTGGCTGAACGCCCGGTTGACATGCGCGTTGTCGGCGCCCGCCCGGTACTGCGGCGGCTCGGACACCGCGAGGTGCAGGCAGAAGAGAGATCTGCCGCGCGAGTGGTACTGCCGCACGCGCGTCGCAAACGTAGGCGGCAGGCGCTCCTCGCCCACCAGCCCGAGGAAGCTCTTCTTCGGCTCCACGTTCGTGATCACCGCCTTCGCGGCGTCGATGCGCGTGCCGTCCGCCAGCTCGACGCCGACGGCCCTGTTCTTTTCGAAAAGAATCCTCTTCACATCCAGGCCCGTCTTCACCGCTCCGCCCGCGCCTTCCAGCACGCGCCTCAGGCCCTCGGCGAGCTGCTGCGAGCCGCCGACGCAGATCGGCGCCTCGGCCTTGAGGATCCTGAACAGCATGATCCAGCCCTGGCCGAACTGATCGGGCGCGAAGCCGAGCACCGTGAGCCGCGCGAGGAAGTGCACCTTGACCTGCTCGCTCTCGAACAGCTCGTCGAGCAGCTGCACCGGCGTGCTCGCCTGCCACTGCATGAGCGAGCGGCCCTCCTCGGACTTCTCCAGCTCTGCGGTCTGCAGCGAGGGCGCTAGCGGCGGCGAATACATCAGCGACAGGTAGGTCGAGTCGATGAACTCGCCGTAGTCCTCCACGAGCTGCGTGAAGGTCTTCGCGTCGCGCGCGGAGAACCGCGCGATCTCGGCCGCCATCTGCGCGGTATCGCGGTACATCACGAGGCACTTATGATCGGGAAAGATCGTGCCGCGCAGCTGGTCCGGATAGACGTACTTCACGCCGTGGCGCTCGAGCTCGAGATCGCGGTACACCGGGCTCAGCGGGATGTGCGTGTGGACCATCGAGCAGATGTTGTGCTTGAAGCCGGGCAGCGTGGCTTCCGCGGTGTGGCAGCTGCCGCCCACGCGCGGGCTGCGCTCGAGCACGAGCACCTTCGCGCCCGCCTTCGCGAGATACGCGGCGCAGGCGAGGCCGTTGTGCCCGGCGCCGATGACGATGAATTCGTAGGGCATGGCGAGCCGCTCCTCGAAACTAGCCGAGCTCCGGCCCGGCAGGACAGTGGACCAGCGACGAATCGCCCGGCGCGACGGCACGGCCCTGCGCATGCACCATGCGCGTGAACGGGCGCTGGAGCGCGAATCCTCGCTCTTCCAGCCACATCCTCGTTTCCTGTCTCGCGTCGAGCAAGTCCAGATAGACGGGAGAGTTGATCTGGCGCAAGGCGGCAGCGAGCAGATCGCGCGCGCTGCGCTGGTCGCGGGCGACCAGCGGCCCGATCTGGGTCGCCTCCCTGCCTTCGCGCGCGAGGACGAAGCCGCCGTCATTGACGAGCGCCGCCCGCGGCAGCCGCCGCGCGAGATTGCGCAGGACCACTTCACGGTCGGCGCCGAACGCCCGCAGGTCGAGCTCGAGAATCTGCGGCCAGTCATCCGGATCTATTTTTCTTATGTTTTTCTCTTG
>DATIYN010000066.1:0-4341 GCA_035517595.1 Burkholderiales bacterium | reverse complement strand
CCTGGGCCTCGTGACGCTGCCCTTCTCCTACGAGCACAAGGATGCGGGCACCATGCTCATCCTCGCCGACTGGGCGCAGCGCATCGTCACCTTCCGCCCCGACGCGGTCGCGCTCGTCGCGCTCGACTGGCCCTACCTGGTGCACCTGGTCCTGGGCATGACGATCTTCCTTCTCTTCCCGTTCAGCCGGCTGGTGCACGTGTGGAGCGGGTTCGCGACGATCGCGTACCTCTTTCGCCCGTACCAGGTGGTGCGAAGCCGGCGGCTCAACGTGCCTCCCGGGCACAACCTGCCGCGCCAGCGTGGCGCGGGTCTCTGACGGGGCGCGTGCATGACAACCTCGACCTGCGCGAGCCTCACCGTTGCGAGCATCAACGCAGTGCCTCTGCACCCGCGGGATGCCGTGTTGCCGCCGGACGAGTTGCGCCAGCGCGCCTGCACGGAGCTCCTGCGCCAAGCCGCTCAACGCGCGGGGCTGCTGGCCGCCGACGACGCGCCCTCGCCGGACGGGGTGATCAGCGAAGCGGCCGCAAGCGCGATCGAATCGCTCCTCGACCGGGAGCTGAACATTCCCGAGCCTTCCCAGGAGGCCTGCAAGCGGCACTACGCAGCGCACGAATCCACCTACCGGATCGGCGAGCGCGTCCGAGCGAGGCATATCCTGTTCGCCGTCACCCCCGGGGCGGATGTCGTGGCGCTGCGCAAGCGCGCGGAAGCGGCATTGCTGGAAGTCCGCTGCCACGATGGCACGGCAGGCGGCCGATTCGCCGATGCTGCCCGCGCCTTGTCCAACTGCCCCACCGGCGCCGACGGCGGCGACCTCGGCTGGCTCGAAGCGAGCGATTGCGCGCCCGAGTTCGCGCGCGAGGTCTTCGGCCGCGCCGAGATCGGCGTGCTTCCGCGCCTTGTGCGCAGCCGCTTCGGACTGCACGTGATCGAGATACTGGAGCGCGATCCCGGCAAGGCACAACCCTTCGATGCAGTGCGCGGCGCGGTAGCCACGTCGCTGCGCCAACTCGCCTACGTCACGGCGCTGCGCCAGTACGTCCGGTTGCTCGCCGGCGAGGCGGAGGTGAAAGGCATCGACCTCGACGCCGCCGGCACGCCGCTGTTGCAATAGCGCTCGCATGCCGGGCCGCTTCGGACGGAATCGCGCTCAGCGTCAACGAACGCGACCGCCGGTGCATTAACCGGTTGGCGACGCCCAAGCGTCGAGCCCTTCCGCGATCCTCGGGGACCGCCCCATCCCGTCTTCGTGGAGATGCGAAATGCGCGTTGCAGTCGTGTACAGCCGCGGGCTCGCGGGGCTCGAGGCTCCGCTCGTCCGCGTCGAAGCCCACGTCGGCGGAGGCTTGCCCCAGTTCCGCATCGTGGGGCTGCCCGATACGGAAGTGAAGGAGGCGCGCGACCGCGTCCGCGCCGCGCTCAACACCTCGCGCCTGGATTTTCCCGACGGGCGCGTCACGGTGAATCTGGCACCCGCCGATCTTCCGAAGGAAAGCGGCCGCTTCGACCTGCCGATCGCCATCGGCATCCTCGCCGCTTCGGGCCAGCTGCCGCAGCGCGATCTCGCCTCGCTTGAATTCGCCGGCGAGCTCGGCCTCTCCGGCGACCTTCGGCCCATTCGCGGAGCGCTCGCCATGACCTTCGGAGCGCAACGCGAAGGGCGCGCGTTCGTGATGCCGGAATCCGTGGCGGCCGAGGCCGCGCTCGCGCCGGGCGCGCGCATCTTCGGTGCGAGCTCGCTTCTCGCCGTGTGCGCGCACCTCGCAGGCAAGGAACCCCTCGTGCAGCAAAAGCACGAAGCGGTGATGCGCGAGCCCCGCTGCGCGGACCTCGCGGAGGTTCGCGGTCAGCACGGCGCGCGCCGCGCGCTGGAGATCGCCGCGGCAGGACGCCACTCCCTGTTGATGTTGGGGCCGCCGGGCACCGGCAAGACCATGCTCGCTGCGCGGCTGCCCGGGATCCTCCCCGCGATGACGTTGGACGAGGCGCTCGAGGCCGCGGCCATCCAGAGCCTCGCGCTCGGCAAGTTCTCTCCGGAGAAATTCGGCGAGCGCGCCATGCGATCGCCGCACCACACCGCCTCCGCCGCCGCATTGGTGGGTGGCGGCTCGCCTCCGCGCCCCGGCGAGATCTCGCTCGCGCATCACGGCGTCCTCTTCCTCGACGAGCTTCCGGAATTCAGCCGCCACGTCCTCGAGGTGCTGCGCGAGCCGATGGAATCCGGGCGCATCACCATTTCCCGCGCCGCGCGCCAGGCGGATTTCCCCGCGCGCTTCCATCTGGTTGCCGCGATGAACCCGTGCCCGTGCGGATACCTCGGCCATCCGAAGCAGCCGTGCACATGCACGCCCGACATCATCGCGCGGTATCGCGGCCGCATCTCGGGGCCGCTCCTCGATCGCATCGACCTGCAGGTGGAAGTGCCCGCGCTGGCGCTCGAGGATCTCGCGCGGGGACCGCCGGGCGAATCGTCCGCCGCCGTGCGCGAGCGGGTCGTGCGCGCACGATCGCTCCAGGTCGCGAGGCAAGGCATGGCCAACGAGCGCCTCGAAGGCGCAAAGCTCGAAAAGCTCTGCGCCCCCACCTCCGCCGCGCGGCGCCTGCTCGAGCAGGCCGCCTCCCGTCTGGCGATGTCCGCGCGCGGCTACTTCCGCGTGCTTCGCGTCGCGCGGACGATCGCCGACCTGGACACGGTGAACGCAGTCGGCGTCGCCCACATGGCGGAAGCCCTCCGGTACCGGGGCCTCAGGATTGGGCCATAGCCCACAATTCTGCCCACACTTGTTTTGGGCAGAATTGGGCTGCTTAAATGGCCCTCACGGAGGAGTCCCATGAACGAAGCGCTGCACAAGCCGGCGCTCCCCGCGCGCAGCCGCCGCGCGAACAACGACCGGCTGCTTGCCGAGATCGCGTCGTTCTGCCAGGCGGTGGGAATGGCCGAGAGCACCTTCGGGCGGCACGTCGCCAACGACGGGAAGCTCGTCCCGCGGTTGCGGGTCGGGGGACGCATCACCACGCAGACGGTCGAGCGCATCGACGCATTCATCGCACAGACGCTTGCCGACCGCGGCCTCGAGGCAACGCGCGACGTGCTGCAACACCACGGGGGCCTCTGGTTCCAGAATGAATCGTTCGCCATCTCCCGCCACCGGTTCGCCGGCTAGCCTCGCGCGGGCGCGATCCGCCGAAGCCGTGGCGATCGCGGCGCTCGCCCGCGACGCGTCGGTGGAGATGACGTGGCACAACGCGGCCGACGTCGAGGCGTGCAGCCGCTTCCTGCGTGCCGGCACGCGCATCTACGTGAGCTTCATCCCCGGGCAATCGTGGGCCGATACCGTCTCGGCGTGCATCGCGGTGCGCGCCGCGGGGCTCGAGGCCGTGCCGCACATTCCCGCGCGCGAGATCGCGAGCGCCGCGGCGCTCGATGCGCTGGTCGCCGAGCTTGCATCGCACGCGCGCGTGCGCCGCCTGCTGCTCATCGCAGGCGATCGCGCAGCACCGGCCGGCCCGTTCGCGCAGTCGCTCGACGTGATGCGAAGCGGCGTCCTCGAGCGCCATGGAATCTGCGAGATCTCCGTGGCCGCGCATCCCGAGGGCCATCCGCGCGTGGATGCCGCCACGCTTCGCCGCGCCGAGCGCGAGAAGATCGACTGGGCCGGGCACGTGGGAGCCGAGCTTACGTTCCTCACGCAGTTCTTCTTCGAGACGGAGCCTTTCTTCGCGTGGGCGGAAACATTGCGCGGTCACGCGCCCCACGCGCGCATCGTGGCCGGGCTCGCGGGCCCCGCGCGGCTCTCGACGCTCTTCAAGTACGCGGTGCGCTGCGGCGCGGGCGCCTCGATCCGCGCGCTGGGCGCGCGCCCCGCTTCGTTCGCGGGCCTCGCCGCGGAACGCGGCCCCGAGCGCCTGGCGCGCGCCATCGCGCAGGCGGACCTCGAGGGCGCGGGGCCGTTCGGCATGCATCTATACTCCTTCGGCGGCTTCGAGCGCACCTGCGCGTGGATCGATTCCACGGCCCATTGCCCGATCACGCTGGACGACGAAGGGGGCTTCAGCGTCGAGCCGCCGTAAAATGGCGGCTTGACTGCCGAATCGCACCACCTCACCCGCCGTTTCCGCTGGGCCTTCGCGGCGATGCTGGCCGCGCTCGCCACCCTGGGCCCGTTCTCGATCGACGCTTACCTGCCGGCGTTCTCCGGGATCCAGCTGTCGCTCTCGGCTTCCACGCTCGAGATCCAGCAGACGCTCTCGGCGTATCTCTTCGCGTTCGGCCTGATGTTCCTCTTCCACGGCGCGCTCTCGGACAGCTTCGGCCGCAGGCCCGTGATCCTCGTG
>DATIYN010000065.1:0-25914 GCA_035517595.1 Burkholderiales bacterium | reverse complement strand
CGGCGCCCTGGGCGGTGCGCTGATCGCGTGGAAAGTCCGGGTGTAGGCTTGCCGTCGTGAGCAGGAGACTCGTCGCCTGCAGCCTCGTTCTCCTCGCCGGCTGCCAATCCGTCAGCACGACGCAGCCAGGCGCCGTCGGCGTGGAGCTCGCCGCGCGCGCCAAGCGCTGAGCTATTGCGGGACGCTGCGCCGCTTCGCCCGCCGGACGTGCTTTCGCATCGCGGCCTCCGCCTGTTCAGGGCGGCCGTCCAGGATCGCTTTCGCGATAGTTTCATGTTCCGCCTGCGACAGCTCGGTTTCCTGGCGGGTCATGAAGGTGCGCCACTGGAACATCAGGATCGGAATCTGAAGCTGCTTCAGCATTTCCGGCAGGCGGGAATTGCCGGCGAGTTCGACGATGGTGCCGTGGAACGACTGGTTGTCCTCGATGAAGGCGGCCCGCTCGGAAGGATCGCCGCGCCGCACCTTTTCCCACATCGCCATGAACCGCCTGCGATGGTCGCCTTCGTCGATGCGCTCTGCCGCGCGCCGCGCGGCGTGACCCTCGAGCAGTTCCCGGATCTCGAACAGATCGGCCATTTCGCGCGGCGCCAGCCGCTGCACCGCGACGCCGCGGTTCGGGATCAGGCTGACGAGGCGTTCCGCCGCAAGCCGGCGGAAGGCCTCGCGGAAGGTGCTGCGGCTGAAGCCGATCTCGTTCTCCAAGTCGCGGATCACGAGCCTCTGGCCCGGCGCAAAGCGGCCGGTGATGATTCCCTGGCGGAGGGTGTCGAAAACGACGTCGACGGCTTCGCCGTGCCGGTGCGTTTCGGCAGGCGCCTTGCGGGGCCGCGGGTTTGACATTGAGATTATGATCTGCTTAAATTGTCTGACAATCATACGCCAAAACCCATGACCGGACGCACGCTCTACGACAAGCTCTGGGACAGCCACGTGGTGCGCGTCGAGGAAGACGGCACCGCGCTGCTGTACATCGACCGCCATCTGGTGCACGAAGTGACCAGCCCGCAGGCCTTTGAAGGGCTGAAGCTGGCCGGCCGCAAGCCCTGGCGAATGGGCTCGGTCGTCGCGACCGCGGACCACAACACGCCGACCACCGGCTGGGAGCGCGGCATCGCGGGCATCGAGGACCCGACCTCGCGCATCCAGGTGCAGACGCTCGACGCGAACCTGAAGGAGCATCCGGCGAAGGCCTACTTCCCGTTCCTCGACAAGCGCCAGGGCATCGTGCACGTGATCGGCCCGGAGCAGGGCGCGACGCTGCCGGGCATGACCGTGGTCTGCGGCGACTCGCACACGAGCACGCACGGCGCCTTCGGCTGCCTCGCGCACGGCATCGGCACCTCCGAGGTGGAGCACGTGCTCGCCACGCAGACGCTGGTGGCGAGGAAGATGAAGAACATGCGCGTGTCGGTGGAAGGCCAGCCCGGACGCGGCGTGACGGCCAAGGACGTCGCGCTCGCGGTGATCGGCCGCATCGGCACGGCCGGCGGCACGGGCTGCGCCGTGGAGTTCGCCGGCAGCGCGGTGCGCTCGCTCTCGATGGAGGGCCGCATGACCCTCTGCAATATGGCGATCGAGGCGGGGGCGCGCGCGGGCATGGTTGCCGTGGACGACACCACGATCCAGTACCTCCGGGGCCGGCCGTTCTCGCCCTCGGGCCCGGAATGGGACCAGGCCGTGGCGACCTGGAAGATGTTCGCGAGCGATCCGGACGCGAAATTCGACCTCGAGGTGAAGTTCGACGCGCGCGAGATCGCGCCGCAGGTGACCTGGGGCACGTCTCCCGAGATGGTGGTGCCGGTGGAAGACGCCGTGCCGGACCCGGACAAGGAGAAGGACCCCACCAGGCGCGAGGGCATGGAGCGCGCGCTCGTCTACATGGGCCTGAAGCCGAAGACGCCGATCCGGGAGATCCGCATCGACAAGGTGTTCATCGGCTCGTGCACCAACTCGCGCATCGAGGACCTGCGCGCCGCGGCGGCCGTGGCGAAGGGAAAGCGCGTCTCGCCCGGCGTCAGGCTCGCGATGGTGGTGCCGGGCTCCGGCTTGGTGAAGGCGCAGGCGGAGAAGGAGGGCCTGGACAAGGTGTTCCGCGAGTCGGGATTCGAATGGCGCGAGCCGGGCTGCTCGATGTGCCTCGCGATGAACGCCGACCGCCTCGAGCCCGGCGAGCGCTGCGCCTCGACGTCCAACCGCAATTTCGAGGGCCGGCAGGGCGCGGGCGGGCGCACGCACCTCGTGAGCCCCGCGATGGCGGCGGCGGCGGCGATCGCGGGCCACTTCGTGGACGTGAGGAGCTGGCGCTGATGGAAAAGTTCACCGTCCTGAACGGCCTCGTGGCGCCGCTCGATCGCGCCAACGTGGACACGGATGCCATCATCCCGAAGCAGTTCCTGAAGTCGATCAAGCGCACCGGCTACGGGCCGAACTGCTTCGACGCCTGGCGCTACCGGGACATCGGCGAGCCGGGCATGGACAACGCGAAGCGGCCGCTGAACCCGGACTTCGTCCTGAATCAGGCGCGCTACCAGGGCGCGCAAATCCTGCTCGCGCGCAAGAACTTCGGCTGCGGCAGCTCGCGCGAGCACGCGCCCTGGGCGCTGCAGGAGTTCGGCTTCAAGTGCATCATCGCGCCGTCCTACGGCGACATCTTCTACAACAACTCGTTCAAGAACGGCCTGCTGCCGGTGGTGCTCGCCGAATCGCAGGTGGACCAGCTGTTCTACGACAGCGCGCTGCCCGGCTTCCGGCTGATCGTCGACCTCGAGCGTCAGACCGTGTCGACGATCGAAGGCGCGAAGTCGTTCCGCTTCGAGGTGGATCCATCGCGCAGGCACTCGCTGCTGAACGGCCTCGACGAGATCGGCCTCACGCTGCGCCACGCCGACGAGATCCGCGCCTTCGAGGATCGGCGCCGCGCGCAGCTTCCCTGGCTGTTCCGGTAGCGACCCCGATGAAGATCGCGGTGCTGCCGGGCGACGGCATCGGCAAGGAAATCGTTGCCGCGACGCTGGGCGTGCTGGGCCGGCTCGGCCTCAGCCTCGAATTCGAGGAGGCGCCGGTCGGCGGCGCCGGCTACGAGGCGGCCGGCCATCCGCTGCCGGAGAAGACGCTCGCGCTCGCCAGGAAGGCCGACGCGATCCTGTTCGGTTCCGTCGGCGACCCGAAGTACGACCGGCTCGAGTCCTCGAAGCGGCCGGAGCAGGCGATCCTCGGGCTGCGCAAGGAGCTCGGGCTGTTCGCTAACCTGCGCCCGGCACAGGTCTACGCGGAGCTCGCCGGGGCCTCCACGCTGCGCGCCGAAGTCGTCGCCGGGCTCGACATCCTCATCGTGCGCGAGCTCACGGGCGACATCTACTTCGGCCAGCCGAAGGGGATCCGCGCGCTCGAGTCCGGCGGCCGCGAGGGCTTCGACACCATGCGCTACACCGACGGCGAGATCCGCCGCATCGCGCGGGTCGCGTTCGACGCCGCGCGCAAGCGCCACCGCAGAGTCTGCTCGGTGGACAAGGCCAACGTGCTGGAGACCTCGCGCCTGTGGCGCGAGGTCGTCGACTCCGAGGCGAAGAGCTACCCGGACGTCGCGCTGTCGCACATGTACGTCGACAACTGCGCGATGCAGCTCGTCCGCAACCCGAAGCAATTCGACGTCATCGTCACCGGCAACATGTTCGGCGACATCCTGTCGGACGAGGCCTCGATGCTCACGGGCTCGATCGGCATGCTGCCGTCGGCGTCGCTCGATGCGAACAACAAGGGCCTGTACGAGCCGATCCACGGCTCGGCGCCCGACATCGCGGGCCAGGGCATCGCCAATCCGCTCGCGACGATACTGTCGGCGGCCCTCATGCTGCGCCATTCTCTCGCGCAGCCCGCGGCGGCCGACCGGGTCGAGTCGGCGGTGAAGCGGGCGCTGAGCGACGGCTATCGCACGGCGGACATATATACTGAGGGAACGAGGCGGGTAAGCACCGCGGAGATGGCGTCCGCGGTCGCGGAACGGCTGTAGAACGGGAAAGACGGCAGTCATGTTGAGAGTCGGTATCGTAGGTTGGCGCGGCATGGTGGGCTCGGTCCTGGTGCAGCGGATGCGCGAGGAGAGGGATTTCGATCACGTCGAGCCCGTGTTCTTCTCCACTTCGCAGGCGGGCGGCAAGGGGCCGGCGATCGGCCAGCCCACGGAGCGCGTCGGCAGCGCGACCGACGTCGATGCGCTCAAGAAGCTGCCGGTGATCATTTCCTGCCAGGGCGGCGACTATACGAACGGGGTCTATCCGAAGCTGCGCGCCGCGGGCTGGAAAGGCTACTGGATCGACGCGGCGAGCGCCCTGCGAATGAAGGACGACGCGGTGATCATTCTCGACCCGGTCAACATGGCGACCATCAAGGACGGCCTCGCCGCGGGCAAGAAGGATTACATCGGCGGCAACTGCACCGTGAGCCTCATGCTCATGGGCATGGCGGGCCTGCTGCAGCGCGACCTCGTGGAGTGGATGACCTGCATGACCTACCAGGCGGCGTCGGGCGCCGGTGCGGCGAGCGTGCGCGAGCTCGTCATGCAGATGGCGCATCTCGGCCAGGTCGCGAAGCCGCTCACCGACGATCCGGCCGTGAGCGCGCTGGAAATTGACCAGCGCGTGACCTCGGCCCTGCGCAACGGCAGCCTGCCGAAAAGCGAGATCGGCTACCCGCTTGCGGCGAGCCTGCTGCCCTGGATCGACAAGGACCTCGGCAACGGCCAGAGCCGCGAAGAGTGGAAGGCCCAGGCCGAGGGCAACAAGATCCTCGGGCGCAGCGCGCGACCGATCCCGATCGACGGCATCTGCGTGCGCGTCGGCGCGATGCGTTGCCACAGCCAGGCGATGACCGTGAAGCTCAGGAAGGACGTGCCGCTCGCCGAAATCGAGGGCATGCTCGCCGAGGCGCACGATTGGGCGAAAGTAGTGCCCAACCAGCGCGAGCCATCGCTCGCCGAGCTCACGCCGGCCGCCGTCAGCGGCAAGCTGCAGGTGCCGGTGGGCCGCCTGCGCAAGATGCCGATGGGCGGGGACTTTCTGGCCGCGTTCACGGTCGGCGACCAGCTGCTCTGGGGCGCGGCCGAACCGCTGCGACGTATGGTCAGGATTTTGCTCGAATCCGGCGTCCATTGAGCTCGCGAGCGGCAAGGAAAATTTCCTTACCGCCCAGGGCGCTACCGCAGCAAAATCAAGAATGTCTCTCAGGTTGCAGGGCTAACGCCATGATGTTATGGTAGTCAGCTCCGGAAGAACGACTCAGGGTGGGTTCAGTGGCTAAATCGGTCACCGGTATTCGTCTTGCCATCGTGGCGCTGCTCTGGGCGCCGCTCATGGTTCACGCCGCTGGGCTTGGCCGGCTGCAGGTGAATTCCGCCCTCGGCCAGCCGCTGCGCGCCGAGATCGAGATCGTGTCGCTGCAATCCGGCGAAGAAGATTCGCTGCAGGCGCGGCTCGCGAGCCGCGAAGCCTTCCAGCAGGCGGGTATCGAGATGAGCTCGGTCCTGTTCGGCCTGCAATTCGCGATCGACAAGCGCGACGGCCGCCCGGTGATCCGGCTGAGCACGACGCAGCCCGTGAACGAGCCGTTCCTCGACGTACTGATCGAGCTGTCCTGGTCGACGGGGCGGCTCGTGCGCGAATACACCTTCCTCCTTGATCCGGCGGAATACAAGGGTCCGCAGGCCGCGGGCGAGACGCCCGCGCCGGTCGCGAAGCCCGCGCCCGCCCCGGTGCCCGCACCGGCGCCGGCACCGGCGCCGCGCCGGGAAGCGCGCGCGCCGGTCGCCGAAGCCGCTCTGCCGGCTGGCGCCAAGCAGCACGACGTGAAGAAGGGCGACACGCTGAGCGCGATCGCGCGGCAGAACCTGCCGGCCGGCGTAACGCTGAATCAGATGATGATGGCGATCTATCGCGCCAACGAAAAAGCGTTCATCCGCGGCAACATCAATCTGGTGCGCGCGGGCCGCATCCTGAACCTCCCGGATCGGGAAGAAATCCTCGCAGTCGGCGCGGCCGAGGCGAACAAGCAGGTGCATGCGCACATGGCGGAGTTCGCCGAGTACAAGCGCAAGCTCGGCCAGGTGGTCGCCGCCGCGCCCGCGACCCCCGCCCAGGAGCGCGAAGTGTCCGGCCGCATCTCGCCCAAGGCGGAGGCGCAGGCGCCGTCCGAAACCCGCGACCAGCTCAAGCTCTCCAAGGCCGAACCGGCGAAGCCAGGCAGCGCCGGTTCGAAGGCCGCGCGCGAGGACGACCGAACTGCGCGCGAGCGCGCGCTGAAGGAATCGCAGTCCCGCGTCTCCGAGCTCGAGAAGAACGTCGCCGACCTGCAGAAGCTGCTGGAGATGAAGAACCAGCAGTTGGCCGAACTGGAGAAGAAGGCGGCCGCCAAGCCGCCGGCAGCTCCCGCGCCGGCTCCCGCGCCCGCGGCGAAGGCGCCTGAGCCCGCCAAGGAGGCGCCGAAGGAAGCACCGAAGCAGGCCGTGCAGGAAGCTGCGAAGGAAGCCCCCAAGGAAGCGCCGAAGGAAGCTGCCAAGGAAGCCGCCAAGGAAGCTCCGAAGGAGGCGCCGAAGGAGGCCGCAAAAGAGGCTCCCAAGGCGGCGCCGAAAGAAGCCGCGAAAGCGGCGAAGGAAGCGCCGAACAAGGCTCCCGCGAAGGCGGCGCCCGCGGCCGAAACGAACATCGTCGACGAAATCCTCAATTTCCTGGCGGATCCCATCTCGGGCGGAGGCCTGGCGGTCGTCCTGGTGCTGCTGGGCGGCTACGGCGCCTGGGCCTGGCGGCGCAAGAAGAAATCGCAGGCGTCGAGCAAGTTCCAGGACAGCGTGCTTGGCGCGGCCGCAGGCGCCTCCTCGGTATTCAACACCGCCGGCACCGCAGCCGGGGCCGCGACGCCGCAGCCGGCGGCGCCCGCCGCGGCCGCGGCAGGGGTATCGGAGGCGTCCGTCAGCGGCGTGAGCGTCGGCGGAGGCGAGAGCGACGAAGTCGATCCGATCGCGGAAGCGGACGTCTACATGGCCTATGGCCGCGATGCGCAAGCCGAGGAGATCCTCAAGGAGTCGCTCGGCAAGGATCCGAATCGCATCGCGGTGCACGCGAAGCTTCTCGAGATTTACGCCAACCGGAAGGACAAGAAGAGCTTCGAGCAGACGGCGCTGAAGTTCAAGGGCCTGACCAATGGCGCCGGCCCGGAGTGGGACAAGGCGATGGCGCTTGGACATTCGATCGATCCGGAGAACGGCCTGTACGGCAGCGGCGGCGCGGCGCCGGCGGCCGCCGCGCCGGCGGCGGCTCCGGCTGCGGCCCCGGCGCTCGATTTCGATATCGGCGGCAGCACGGGCGAGACGCAAGCCGTCCAGCCGGCCGCCGCCCCCGCCCTCGACTTCGACATCGGCGCGCAGACCGCGGCGATTCCCAAGAGCGACTTCGCGGCCGGCGGCACGCTGAAACTGGACACCGCGGAGTCCAAGCCGGTGAGCGCAGGGCTCGATTTCGACCTGGGCGGCGGCGCCGAGGACGACGGCGAGAAGACCATGCTGATGCCGCCGCGCAAGCCCGCGGCAGCGCCGGAAAAGAAGGTCGATGTCGACGCGACCGTGGCGATGGACTTCGATCTCAATCTCGATCTCGGCGGCGGTGCGAAGACCGAGGCCCCCAAGGCGGCCGAGGCACCGATCGATCTCGGCGGCCTGAGCCTGGATCTCGGCACGCCGGCCGCCGGCGGCGGGGCGGGCGGCGCCGATCCCAAGTGGCAGGAGGTCGCCACCAAGCTGGACCTCGCCAAGGCCTACCAGGACATGGGCGACAAGGACGGGGCGCGCGAGCTGCTCAATGAAGTGCTGAAAGAGGGCGACGCGGCGCAGCAGGGCCAGGCGCAGCAGATGCTTTCCAGCCTCGGATAGCCGCGGAGCAGATCCGACACCAGGCCGCGGCGCGCAAGCGACCGCGGCCTTTTCCGTTATGGCGACCCGCATCGCACTAGGACTCGAATACGACGGCAGCCGCTTTCTCGGCTGGCAGACGCAGCCCGGCGGCGGCGCCGTCCAGGACGCTCTCGAGGCGGCGCTCGCGGGCATTGCCGACGCGCCCGTGAGCGTGACCTGCGCGGGACGCACCGATCGCGGCGTGCATGCGCGCGCTCAGGTCGTGCATTTCGACGCTACCGCCGAGCGCCCGGATTCGGCCTGGGTGCGCGGCGTCAATGCGCTGCTGCCCGAGGCGGCGGCCGTGCTGTGGGCGCGCCGCGTCCCCGGCGATTTCCACGCGCGCTTCTGCGCGGTCTCGCGCAGTTATCGCTACGTGCTGCTGAACCGCCCGGTGCGTCCGGCGCTCGCCGCGCGCCACGCCGGCTGGTATCACGCGCCGCTCGACGTCGAGGCAATGCGCGCGGCGGCAGAGCAGCTCCTTGGGGAGCGCGATTTCTCGGCGTTCCGCTCCGCCGAATGCCAGGCAAAGAGCCCGGTGCGCACGCTGCATATGATCGCCATCGAGCGCACGGGCGAGCGCGTGGATTTCACGCTGCGCGCCAACGCCTGGCTGCAGCACATGGTGCGCAACATCGTCGGCACGCTCGTCCACGTCGGCGCGGGCAAGCAGCCGCCGGGCTGGGTGCGGACGGTGCTCGAGTCTCGCAATCGCGCGCTGGCGGCGCCGACCTTCGCGGCCGAAGGCCTCTACCTGGAGGCCGTCGAGTACGAGGCGCGCTGGAGCATCCCGAGCGCGGGCGCGCAGCCCGTCGCGCTGCCGGTGATCTCGTGATCGACGGCGGGCACGCCGTGCGGACGCGCGTCAAGATCTGCGGGATCACGCGCAGCGAGGACCTGCGGGCCGCGGCGAGCGCCGGCGCCGACGCGATCGGGCTCGTGTTCTATCCGCCAAGTCCGCGTTGCCTGAGCCTCGATTGGGCGCGGCAGCTCGCGAGCGAGGCGCCGGCGTTCTTGAGCACCGTCGCGCTGTTCGTCAATCCGTCGGCGGCGGAGGTCTACGAGGTCCTCGCGCGCGTGCGCCCCTCGATGCTGCAGTTCCACGGCGAGGAAACGCCGGTGTTCTGCGCTCAGTTCGGCGCGCCCTGGATCAAGGCCTGCCGAGTGAGGCCGAACGTCGATTTGCTAGAATACCTGCGCCCGTTTTCCGGCGCGGCAGGCTGGCTGCTCGACAGCCACGTCGAGGAATACGGCGGCGTCGGGGAGAGTTTCGACTGGTCGCTCGTGCCGGCCGAGCTCGGCCATCCGGTCATCCTTTCGGGCGGCCTGACGCCGGAGAACGTGCGTGCCGCCGTCCGCCGCGTGCGCCCCTGGGCGGTGGACGTGTCGAGCGGCGTGGAGTCTGCCAAGGGCATCAAGGACGCGACCAGGATCGCCGCGTTCGTCGCCGAGGTCAGGAATGCAGATGTATGACTTGCCCGATTCGCGCGGGCACTTCGGTCCCTACGGCGGCGTGTTCGTCGCCGAGACTCTGAGTCGCGCGCTCGACGAGCTGCGCGAGGCCTACGACCGCTGCCGGCGAGACGCCGCGTTCATGGCGGAATTCCACTACGAGCTCAAGCACTACGTCGGCCGGCCGAGCCCGATCTACCACGCGAAGCGCTGGTCCGGGCTGCTCGGCGGCGCGCAGATCTACCTGAAGCGCGAGGACCTCAACCACACCGGCGCGCACAAGATCAACAACACGGTCGGCCAGGCGCTGCTCGCGCGCCACATGGGCAAGAAGCGAATCATCGCGGAGACCGGCGCCGGCATGCACGGTGTCGCCTCGGCCACGGTCGCGGCGCGCTTCGGGATGCAGTGCGTGGTCTACATGGGATCGGAGGACGTCAAGCGCCAGGCCGCGAACGTCTACCGCATGAAGCTGCTCGGCGCCGAGGTGGTGCCGGTGGAGTCAGGCTCGAAGACGCTGAAGGACGCGCTCAACGAGGCGATGCGCGACTGGGTGACCAACGTGGAGGACACGTACTACATCATCGGCACGGTCGCCGGGCCGCATCCGTATCCGATGATGGTGCGCGACTTCCAGTCGGTGATCGGCGAAGAGTGCCGGCAGCAGATGCCCGAGCTCACGGGCCGGCAGCCGGACGCGGTGATCGCCTGCGTCGGCGGCGGCTCGAACGCGATGGGAATCTTCTATCCCTACATCCAGGACGAAAGCGTGCGCCTGATCGGCGTCGAGGCCGCCGGCGAGGGCCTGGCGACCGGCCGTCATGCGGCCTCGCTTTGCGCCGGCACGCCGGGCGTGCTGCACGGCAATCGCACCTACCTGCTGCAGGACGCCAACGGCCAGATCATCGAGACGCACTCGATCTCCGCGGGCCTCGACTATCCGGGCGTCGGCCCGGAGCACGCCTGGCTCAAGGACCGGCACCGCGCGGAGTACGTCGCGGTGACCGACGACGAGGCGCTCGCGGCATTCAGCGCGCTCTGCCACTACGAAGGCATCATCCCGGCTCTCGAATCGGCGCACGCGGCGGCCTATGCGGCCAAGATCGCGCCCGCGATGCCGAAGGAGAAGAACCTGCTGGTCAACCTTTCCGGCCGCGGCGACAAGGACATGCAGACGGTCGCGGAGCGGATGGGGATCAAGCTCTGATGTCGCGCATCGC
The DNA here is from genome assembly GCA_035517595.1 of Burkholderiales bacterium. Taxonomy (GTDB): domain Bacteria; phylum Pseudomonadota; class Gammaproteobacteria; order Burkholderiales; family SG8-39; genus RBG-16-66-20. Next base: position 15,303 of record DATIYN010000065.1, on the reverse strand, counting down.
CGGGCGCTTCGCCGAACTGAAGGCCGCCGGGCGCAAGGGGCTCATCCTGTTCGTCACCGCGGGCGATCCGGAACCCGCGCTCACGGTACCGCTGATGCACGCGCTGGCGGATTCGGGCGCCGACATCCTGGAGCTCGGCGTGCCGTTTTCCGACCCGATGGCCGATGGCCCCGTGATCCAGCGCGCATCCGAACGGGCCTTGGCGCGCGGCGTGGGCCTGCGCGACGTGCTCGACATGGCACGCGAATTTCGCGCCAAGGACGGCAAGACGCCGATCGTGCTCATGGGCTATGCCAACCCGATCGAGGCGATGGGCGCCGAGCGCTTCATCGCCGATGCGAAGGCGGCGGGTGTCGACGGGCTGATCGTGGTGGATTACCCGCCGGAAGAGTGCGAGGCCTTCGCTGCACTCGCAAAGAAGAGCGGCATCGACCCGATCTTCCTGCTGGCGCCCACTTCGACGGACCAGCGCATCGAAGAAGTGGCGCGCGTCGGCAGCGGCTTCATCTACTACGTTTCGCTGCGCGGCGTGACCGGGGCGGGGCATCTGGATGTCGACGAGGTGCTCGCACGGCTGCCGAAGATCCGCGCGGCCACGAGCATGCCGGTGGGAGTCGGTTTCGGCATTCGTGACGCCGAGTCGGCGCGCCAAATCTCGCGCGGGGCGGACGCCGTAGTGATCGCGAGCCGGCTGATCCAGGAGCTGGAAGCGGTGCCCGCAGAGCAAGCGGTCGAGCGCGCCCGGGCGTTCGTGAAGCCGATCCGCGAGGCGATGGACGCATGAGCTGGCTCCAGAAGCTGCTGCCGCCGAAGATCCAGCGCGGCTCGGGGCCCCGCAAGCAGGTGCCCGAGGGCCTGTGGACCAAGTGCCCGGCCTGCAGCGCGGTGCTGTACAGCACCGACCTGGAGAAGAACCTCAACGTCTGCCCGAAGTGCGGCGATCACCAGCGCATCGGCGCGCGCGCGCGCCTGGACGCGCTGCTCGATCCGGAAGGCCGCTTCGAGATCGGCGCCGAGGTGCTGCCGGTGGACAGCCTGAAGTTCAAGGACCTGCGCAAATACCCGGAGCGGCTGGAGGAGGCGCAGGCAGCAACTGCGGAGACCGACGCGCTCGTGGTGATGCAGGGCTCGATCAAGTCGCTCGGCGCGGTCTGCGCGGCATTCGAGTTCGAGTTCATGGGCGGCTCGATGGGCTCGGTGGTCGGCGAGCGCTTCGTGCGCGGCGTGCGCGTCGCGATCGAGCAGAAGCTGCCTTACTTGTGCTTCACCTCGACCGGCGGCGCGCGCATGCAGGAGGGGCTGCTGTCGCTGATGCAGATGGCGAAGACCACCGCCGCGCTGACCGACCTCGCGCAGCGCAAGCTGCCCTTCATCACGGTGCTGACCGACCCGACCATGGGCGGGGTGTCGGCGAGCTTCGCGATGCTCGGCGACATCGTCATCGCCGAGCCGAAGGCGCTGATCGGCTTCGCCGGGCCGCGCGTGATCGAGCAGACGGTCCGCCAGAAGCTGCCCGAGGGCTTCCAGCGCGCCGAGTTCCTGCTCGAGAAGGGTGCGATCGACATGATCGTGGATCGCCGGCAGATGCGCGACCGGCTGCACACGCTGCTCGCGCTGTTGCAGGGAAAGCCCTCCGACCAGAGCTCGTGACCGCGGTACGGTCGCTGCAGGACTGGCTCGGCTACATCGAGCGGCAGCATCCCCAGTCGATTGCGCTGGGCCTGGATCGGGTTCTCGAGGTCTATTCAAGACTTTCAGTTGAAATTGCGAGTCCGGTCATCACGGTCGGCGGCACGAACGGCAAGGGGTCGACCTGCGCGATGCTGGAGGCGATGCTGCAGGCCGGCGGCTATCGCACGGGCCTGTATACCTCCCCGCACCTGCTGCGCTACAACGAGCGCGTGCGCGTCGGCGGTCGGGAGGCCGAGGACGCCGCGCTGTGCGAGGCCTTCGCAGCGGTCGAGCGCGCGCGCGCAGGCGTGCCGCTGACGTACTTCGAATACGGCACGCTCGCGGCCCTGCAGCTGTTCGCGGCATCGAGACTCGACGCGGTGGTCCTCGAGGTCGGCCTCGGCGGCAGGCTCGACGCGGTGAACGCCGTCGACGCCGATTGCGCAGTGCTGACCAGCATCGGCATCGACCACGTCGAGTACCTCGGCGCCACGCGCGAAGCGATCGGGCGCGAGAAGGCAGGCATCTTCCGCGCCGGGCGGCCCGCCGTGATCGCCGAGCCTCAGGTTCCCGAGAGCGTCCTCGATGAAATTCAAAGAATTGGTGCGAAGCCGCTCTTCATCGCGCGCGACTTCGGCTACGCGATGCAGGACATGCAATGGACCTACTGGGGGCCTCTCGGCAAGCGGTCCGGGCTCGCGCATCCGGCACTGCGCGGCGCGATTCAGCTGCGCAACGCGAGCGCGGCGCTCGCGGCGCTCGACAGCCTGCGCGAGCTCCTGCCGCTCGCGATGCAGGACGTGCGGCGCGGCCTTGCGCAGACCGTGCTGCCCGGGCGTTTCCAGGTGCTGCCCGGCCGGCCGCAGGTGATCCTCGACGTCGCGCACAATCCGGAGGCGGCGGCCGTGCTCGCGGCGAACCTCGGTGCGAGCGGCTACGCGCCCGAGACGATCGCGGTGCTCGGCATGCTGAAGGACAAGGACGTCGCCGGCGTGATGCGCGCGGTCGCGCCGCGCATCACGCGATGGCACCTGGCGACGCTCGAGGGACCCAGAGGCGCCGAAGCGTCGCTGCTCGGGAACGTACTCCGGCAGCAAGGCATCCTCCAGCCGGCGTTCGAGCACCGCGGCGTCGCCGAGGCGCTGGCGGCCGCGAGGAAGGAGGCAGGCGAGAATGATAAAATCGTCGTGTTCGGCTCGTTCCTGACCGTCGCCGACGCCTATGGCTGAATCCGATGACGTCAATGCGCTGAAGCGCCGCGGCCGCCGCCGGCTCGTGGGCGCGATCGCGCTCGTGCTCGCGGCGGTGATCGTGCTGCCGATGATCTTCGACTCCGCGCCGAAGGGAAGCGCGCCGCCGGTGAGCGTGCGCATTCCCGGCGAGGACGAGACCGGGTTCACGCCGAAGGTCACGCCCAAGGCCGTCGACATCGCGCCTTCGAAGGCGCCCGAAAAGGCAGTTGAAAAGGCGCCCGAAGCGAAGGCGGACAAACCCCCTGAAAAGCCGCCCGAGACGGCGGTCGAGAAGCCCGCGCCCAAGATCGAAATCAAGGTCACGAAGGCGGCGGAAAAGTCTGCAGCCAGCCCCGCGCCCGAGAAGTCCGCGGCCGCCGCCGAGCGCGCGAAGGCCGAGGCCGCCCTCGCGGGCGGCGAGCAGTTTTTCGTGCCCGCGGGCGCCTATCTCGATCCGGCGGGCGTGATCGGGAAGCTCAAGGCGGCGAAGATTCCGTACTACACGGAGCCGATCGCGACCAAAGACGGCCCCGTGACGCGCGTGCGCGCCGGACCCTACGCGAGCCGCGAGGCGGCCGAAAAGGTGGTCAAGCAGCTCAAGGATCTGGGCTTGAAGCCGGGCAACGTCGCCTCCAAGTCCTGAAGCATGACCTGGCTCGACTACGCCGTGCTCGGCGTATTCGCGATGTCGCTGGTCCTCGGGACGTGGCGCGGCCTGGTGCGCGAGGTGGTCTCGATCCTCGGTTGGGTGATCGCATTCCTCGCGGCGAACTTGCTGGCCGGGCCCCTCGGCCCGGCGATGCCGAAGGCGATCCCGAGCGAGGAATTGCGCATCGCGGCCGCCTACCTGATCGTTTTCATCCTGTCGCTGGTGGTGACGTCGCTCGCGGGGCTGCTGCTGTCCAAGGTGGTGAGCGCGATCGGGCTGGGCGGCGTCGACCGGCTGCTCGGCGCGGCGTTCGGAGCGCTGCGCGGATTTCTGATCGTGCTCGCCGGCACGCTGCTCGCCGGGCTCACCAGCGCGCCGCGGCAGGCCTGGTGGCGCGATTCCGCCAGCGGCCCGCTGCTTGCGCAGGTTGCCGGCGCGGCGAAGCCGTGGCTGCCTCAGACGTTCGCCGGGCGCTTGCGCTATGATTAGCGCTTCGCCACGGGAGTAATTGCCGATGTGCGGCATTCTGGGCATCGTCGCTCGCTCGCCCGTCAACCAGCTGCTCTACGACGGGCTGCTCCTCCTGCAACACCGCGGTCAGGACGCAGCGGGCATCGTCACCAGCGAGAACAAGACCTTCCACATGCAGAAGGGCACCGGCATGGTGCGCGACGTGTTCCGCACCCGCAACATGCGCTCGCTGCCCGGCAACATCGGCATCGCGCATTGCCGGTATCCGACCGCGGGCTCGGCGACGAACTCGGCCGAGGCGCAGCCGCTATATGTGAATTCGCCGTTCGGCATCGTGCTCGGCCACAACGGCAACCTGACGAATTCCGACAAGCTCAAGGAGGAGATGTTCCGGCAGGACCTGCGGCACATCAACACCAACTCCGACTCCGAGGTGCTGCTCAACGTGCTCGCGCACGAGCTCGAGAAGGCCTCGGTCAAGCTGCGGCTGGAGCCGCAGGCGATCTTCGCCGCGGTCGCGGCCGTGCACCGGCGCGTGCGCGGCGCCTACGCGGTGATCGCGATGATCGCGGGCTACGGCGTGCTCGCGTTCCGCGACCCCTATGGCATCCGGCCGGCGGTGATCGGCTACAACGAGACGCCGCAGGGCATCGAGTACATGGTTGCCTCCGAGTCGGTGGCGGTCGAGGCGCTCGGCTTCCGCGTGCTGCGCGACATCGCGCCGGGCGAGGCGGTGTTCATCGACGAGGACGCGAAGCTCTACAGCCAGCCCTGCGCCGAGGAGACCTCGCTCAATCCGTGCATCTTCGAGTACGTCTACCTCGCGCGGCCCGACTCGCTCATCGACGGCGCCTCGGTCTACGAGACGCGCCTGCGCATGGGCGAGAAGCTGGTCGAGAAGATCCGGCGGCAGTACCGCGACCTGCAGATCGACGTCGTGATCCCGATCCCGGACTCGAGCCGGCCCGCGGCGATGCAGCTCGCGCTGGGCCTCGGCGTCCCCTACCGAGAGGGCTTCGTGAAGAACCGCTACATCGGGCGCACCTTCATCATGCCCGGCCAGGCGGTGCGCAAGCGCTCGGTGCGCCAGAAGCTGAACGTGATCGGCATGGAGTTCAAGGGCAAGAACGTGCTGCTGGTGGACGACTCGATCGTGCGCGGCACGACGAGCCGGGAGATCGTGCAGATGGCGCGCGAGTCCGGCGCGCGCAAGGTCTTTTTCGCCTCGGCCGCGCCGCCGGTGCGCTTCCCGAACGTCTACGGCATCGACATGCCGACGCGCGCCGAGCTCATCGCCTCGCATCGCAGCGAGGCGGAAGTCGCCGCCGAGATCGGCGCCGACGCGCTCATCTACCAGGACCTCGACGCGCTCATCGAGTCGGTGCGGGCGGTGAACCCGAAGCTGGCCGGCTTCGAGGCCTCCTGCTTCGACGGGCGCTACGTGACGGGCGACGTGACCGCGGACTACCTGCACGTGGTGGAGTCGCGCCGCGACGCCAAGCGCGATTCCGACGAGGAGGAGGGCGCGCAGCTCGACCTCAACCTCGTCGCGAATGGATGACTGCGGGATGACTGTGGGATGACTGCGGGCTGAGGCCGGTTGTGCTATAGTGCCGCTTTACGCGCCGATTTGAGCCACAGCTTGCGGGCGCGCTACAAATCCAGCTAAAGCGTGCCAGGGAAACCCGGTCCGCTTGCAGAGAAAGGATCGGGTTTTTTTATGGCCAAAGAGCGAGAACTTTCCACCCTGGGCGTGCGCGCGGGCACGCGGCGCAGCGACTTCCACGAGCACTCGGAGGCGCTGTTCCTCACCTCGAGCTTCGTCTTCGAGAACGCGGCGGCTGCCGCGGCGGGCTTCGGCGGGACCGGCGATGAGTTCGTCTACTCGCGCTATACGAACCCGACGGTGGCGATGATGCAGGAGCGCCTGGCCGCCCTGGAAGGCGCCCAGGCCTGCGTTGCGACGGCCTCCGGAATGTCGGCGATCCTCGCGCTGTCCATGGTGATCCTCAAGGCGGGCGATCACGTGGTCTGCTCGAACGCCGTGTTCGGCGCCACCGTGCAGCTTTACGCGACGCTGCTCTCGAAATTCGGCGTCGAGACGACCTTCGTGCCGCCCTCGAAGCCCGATGCCTGGCAGCGCGCGCTGCGGCCGGGCACGAAGCTGCTCTTCCTCGAGACGCCGTCCAACCCGCTCGGGGAAGTTGCGGACATCGCCGCGCTTTCGGCGCTCGCAAAGAAGGCGGGCGCCGCGCTCGCGGTGGACAACGTGCTGTGCACGCCGGTGCTGCAGCGGCCAATCGCGCTCGGCGCCGACTTCGTCGTGCACTCGGCGACCAAGCACCTCGACGGCCAAGGCCGCGTGCTCGGCGGCGCGGTCTGCGGCGCCAAGGGCGCCGTCATGGACGGCCTCGTGGGATTCCTGCGCACCGCGGGACCCACGATCTCGCCCTTCAACGCCTGGGTCATCCACCGCGGCATGGAAACGCTCGAGCTGCGCATGCTCGCCCAGTCGGAGCGGGCGCTCGAGCTCGCGCGCTGGCTGGAAAAGCACCCGAAGGTCGAGCGCGTCTACTACTCCGGCCTCGAGTCGCACCCGCAGTACGCGCTTGCGCAGAAGCAGCAGCGCGCGGGCGGCGCAGTGGTCTCGTTCGACGTGAGAGGCGGGAAGGACGCGGCCTGGAAGGTGATCGATTCGACCAAGCTCGTCTCGATTACCGGCAACCTCGGCGACGTGCGCACCACGATCACCCATCCCGCGACCACCACGCACGGCCGGCTGACGCCGGAGGCGCGCGCTGCGGCAGGAATCAAAGATGGCTTGATCCGGCTGGCGGTTGGCTTGGAGGCACTAGAGGACCTGAAGGCCGACTTGCAGCGTGGCCTGGGCTAGAAGCTGACGAGGCGCGGGCCTACGTCATCGAGCGCGAGGTAACCGCCCGGGCCGTACCAGTCGGGAAGGACCCAGCGCTCGCAGCGGCGGCCGTCGACTTCGAGCTCGTGGCGAGCGGGGCGGTGGGTATGGCCGTGGATCATGAGGCGCACGTTCAGGCGCCGGAACGCGTCGCGCACGGCCTCGGCGTTCACGTCCATGATCTCGGCGGCGGTGGCCGCCGTCACCTGCTTGCTCTGCTCGCGCATGCCGCCGATGAGCTTGTGGCGCTCGGCGAGCGGCTTGGCGAGGAACTCGCGCTGGAAGTCGGCCGAGCGCGCCTTCAGGCGCCAGGCCTGGTAGGCCTTGTCGTCGGTGCAGAGGGTGTCGCCGTGCAGGACGGCGACGGGCTCGCGGCCGATTCGCAGGACGCTCGGATCCTGCAGGAACTGCGCGCCGCTCGCGCGCAGGAAGCCGCCGCTGGCGAGGAAGTCGCGGTTGCCGTGCATGAAATGGACCGGCACGCCCGCGTCGACGAGGCGCCGAAATCCCTTCGCCACGTCGGCGCCGAGCGGGTCGCCCGCGGGCCCGGCGAGCTCGTCGTCGCCCGCCCAGGACTCGAACAGGTCGCCGAGCACGTAGAGCGCGCCGGCGCGCGCGGCCTCCTCGTCGAGGAAGCGGAAGAACTGCGCGCTGGTTTCCGGGCGCTCGCCCGCGAGGTGCAGGTCGGAGATGAAGAGCGCCCGCGCGGCCACCCCTTCGCGACTACTTCTTCTCGGCGACCAGCGTCGCTGACTCGATGACCACCGGTTCCTTCGGCACGTCGCCGAAGGAACCGACGCTGCCCGTGGGCACCTGCGAGATCTTCATGATCACGTCCATGCCCGAGACGACCTTGCCGAACACCGCGTAGCCCCAGCCGTCCTGCCCGGGGTAGTTGAGGAAATCGTTGTTCTTGGTGTTGATGAAGAACTGCGCCGAGGCCGAGTGCGGCGCGCTGGTGCGCGCCATGGCGACGGTGCCGAGGTCGTTCTTCAGGCCGTTCTTCGCCTCGTTCTCGATCGGCGCGCGCGTCTTCTTCTCGTGCATGCCCTTGTCGAAGCCGCCGCCCTGGATCATGAAGTTCGGGATCACGCGATGGAAGATTACGCCGTTGTAGTGGCCGTCCTTCACGTACTGCAGGAAGTTCGCGACCGTCTTGGGCGCCTTGGCCGGGTAGAGCTCGAGGCGGATGGTGCCCAGGCTGGTCTTCAGGTCGACCTGCGGGTCGGCCGCGAGCGCGCCGGGCGAGCCCGCCGCGACCGACAGCACGACCAGGGGCTTCCAGAATTCGTTCAGCTTCATGCGCCACCTTCGTAGAAGATCCGCCAGCGGCCGTTTTCCCTGATCCAGTACTGGCGCTTGCGCATCACGTTGGAAAGATTGCTCGAGCGGTAGTCCTGGTCGAAGCTCACGACCACGAAATTCTGCCGCGGGTACTGGAACATCGACACGCGCGACAGGCCGACCTTGATCCAGCTCTTGCCCGCGTTGACCATGCGCTTGTGCTCGGACCACTCGGCGAGATTCTGGTCGCCCGAGCTGAAGCGCGCGGCGTAGTGCGACAGGTATTTGCCCGCATCCCGGCTCTCCCAGTCGGCACGCCAGGACTCGAGGGCGGCGGCGAGGTCGCCGCGCTCCTGCGCCAGGCTGCCCGCGTCGGTCCACTCGATCTCGTCGGTGATGATCACGGGCGTCAGGCCGATCTGCAGATGCGGCGCCACCGCTTCCAGGTCGGCGTTCGCGAGCACGATGCAGCCGTCGCTCGCGCGCGGCGGGCGGCTGTAGGTGTCCGAAGGCGTGCCGTGCAGCCAGATGCCGTGGCCGTTGCGCCCCAGGCTGCGGTCCCAGGCGTTCGGGTAGTTGATCGGGAAGGCTCCCACGCCGTAGAAGTCCGTGAGCTTCTGGCGCGGCAGGCTGGCGGTCACGTGGTAGACGCCGATCGGGGTTTTCTGGTCGCCCTCGCGCGTCTTCTCGACGCCGTTCTTGCCGAGCGTCACGTAGTAGTCGGCGACGAATTGCGGCCGGCCGCCGACGTTCTCGAACACGTACAGGCGCGAGCGGCGCGAGTCCACCAGCAGCGCGTAGCGCTGGTCGGGCTCGAGCTGCAGGAGCTGCCGCGGCACGCGGTCGCCGTGGGGCCGGTCGCGCAGCGCGCGCAGGCGCAGCAGCGCCTCGACGCGCAGGTCCTCGACCTTCTCGCGCGGCACGGTCTTCGGCACGTCGCCGAACGTCTCGAGCGGGCGCGTGCGCGCCATCAGAAGGTCGCCGCGGATCAGGTGCGCGAGGCGGAAATTCGGATGCGCCGCGATGAGCGCCTCGACGCGCTGCGTCGCGAGGTCGAGCCGGTTCTCGTCGATCGCCTCCAGCACGCCCGACAGCGCCTTTTCGGGGCCGGCGGCGAGGCCCGTCGAGGCAAGACCCGAGAACAGGACTCCCAGGATGAGAGCGCGGAGATTCAATTCACTCTCTCCTGCTGGATCAGCCAATGGCCCTCGGCCTTGACGAGGACGAGCGTCTTGGTGGCAGTGGTCGCCTTCAGCACGTCCGAGCGGTAGCCCTGGCGGAACGTGACGCTCGCATGGCCGTCGGCGGCGACGCTGACCTTCGGCGCCTCGACGCTCACGCTGATGCTCTTGGGCGCGTTGATGCGCTGGCGGCGCGTCTTTTCCCAGGCCGATCGCGCTTCGCCGCCCGGCGTCCGGAAGTCCTTGGCGTAGAAGGCGAGGTACGCGTCGACGTCCTTGGAAGACCAGGCCTTCGCCCAGGCTCGCACCGTGTCGATCACCTCGGTGCTGGGCGACGCCGGCGCTTTCTCGGCCGGCTTTTCGGCGACCGGCGGCTTCGACTCCGCGGTCGCGACCGCGACCGGCGGCTTGGCGGGCTCCTTCGGCGGCGGCGCCGCCGGCGCGGGGGCGGGCGGCTTCGCCTGCGCAACGACCGCGGGGGCGGGAGCCGACACGCCGACCAGCTCGCGCACCAGGGCGAGCTTGTTCTTCGCGCCGGCGTTCGCCGAGTCGATCTGCAGGGCCTTGTCGTAGGCCTGGCTCGCGAGTTTGGCGTAGACGTCGCCGAGGTTCTCGTACGCGGTGGCGTAGCTCGGATGCGTGCGGATCGACTGCTCGAGCGCGCTGCGCGCCTTCTCGTACTGGCCCTGCGAGGCGTAGATGACCGCGAGGTTGTTGTACGGCTCGGGCAGCTCCGGATAGTCCTTGGTGAGCTGCAGGAACAATTCGGTGGCTTCCTTGGCGTTGCCCTGCTCGGCGTAGATGAGGCCCTTCAGGAAGCGCGCCTGCGCGTCCTTCGGCTTCGCCGCGAGCACCTTGTTGACGCGCTCGAGCGCCTGCTGCTGCTGGCCGGCCTTGAGCAATTTGCTCGCCTCCTGCACGTCGTCGGATTGCGCGAGCACGGCGCCGGCGGCGAGCAGCGCGGCGGCGACGGCGGCCCGCGCGCGGCGCGGGTCGGGAAATTGCGTCATTGTGTTATAGTTTTCAAGGCCCTACGGTGACTTGCTCATTCTAGACTAAGGGCTGCCCGTCTACAACTTGCCGGGCGCGCCACGGGGACCCCGGATGCTTCGCATCTACAACTCGCTCGCCAGGGAGAAGCAGGACTTCGTGCCGCTGCGCGCGGGCGAAGCCCGCATGTACGTCTGCGGGATCACCGTCTACGACTACTGCCACATCGGCCACGCACGCATGATGGTCGCGTTCGACGTGGTGCAGCGATGGCTGCGCGCGAGCGGCCTGCGCGTCACCTACGTGCGCAACATCACCGACATCGACGATAAGATCATCAGGCGCGCCGCCGAGAACAAGGAGCCCATCGAGGCGCTCACCGCGCGCTTCATCGAGGCGATGCACGAAGACCTGCGCGCGCTCGGCGTGCAGGCTCCCGACCAGGAGCCGCGCGCGACGGACTTCGTGCCGCAGATGCTGGCGATGATCGGCGCGCTGGAGAAGAAGGGGCTCGCCTACCAGGCATCCAACCGCGACGTGAACTTCGCGGTGCGCAGGTTCCCGGCCTACGGCAGGCTCTCGGGGAAGTCGCTGGACGACCTGCGCGCCGGCGAGCGCGTCGAAGTCGACCCGGCCAAGCAGGACCCGCTCGATTTCGTGCTCTGGAAGCATTCCAAGCCCGACGAGCCGAAGTGGCCTTCGCCCTGGGGCGAGGGGCGCCCGGGCTGGCACATCGAGTGCTCGGCGATGGGCTGCACGCTGCTCGGCGAGCACTTCGACATCCACGGCGGCGGCCGGGACCTGCAGTTCCCGCACCACGAGAACGAGATCGCGCAGTCCGAGGGCGCGTACGGGGCAGAAGCGGGCGGCCGGTTCGTCAACTACTGGATGCACAACGGCTTCGTGCGCGTCGACGACGCCAAGATGTCCAAGTCGCTGGGCAACTTCTTCACGATCCGCGACGTGCTCAAGGCCTTCGACCCGGAGGTCGTGCGCTTCTTCCTCGTGCGCTCGCACTACCGCAGCGAGCTGCACTACTCGGATGCGCACCTCGCGGACGCCAAGGCCGCGCTCACTCGCCTGTATATGGCTTTGCTCTCTTCTCCTCCCGAATTGAAGCCCGTGGATTGGGAAGAGCCTCACGCGAAGCGGTTCAAGGAGGCGATGGACGATGACTTCAACACTGCCGAGGCCGTGGCCGAGCTTCAGGGCCTTGCGCACGAGGCCTTCCAGGGCGACGGCCGGGCGAAGGCCCAGTTGAAGGCGCTGGGCGCGGTCCTGGGAATCCTGCAGCGCGATCCCCAGCAGTTCCTCCGGACGGGGCGCAGCGACGGGCCGAGCGATGCTGAAATCGAGGCGCGGATCGAGGCTCGAGTCGCCGCGCGGAAAGCGAAGAACTACGCGGAGGCCGACCGGATCCGCCAGTCCCTGGAGAAGGAAGGCGTCATCCTGGAAGACGGCGCCAAGGGCACGACCTGGCGCCGCGCCTGATTCGGCGTCGCCCGCAATCCAACTATTGATCTGGCGCAAAGCGCGCTGGAGGCCTAGGCGCGAGCATGCAGGTTGAGTTCGAGCGCGCCTGACATGGCCGAAACCAGCGAGAGCACCCTCATCACCTCGCCCGGGCTGGGCCCGGAGCACCGGCAGACGACGGTGGCGATCCTCTTCGCCGACGTTTGCGGCAGCACCAAGATCTACGAATCGCTGGGCGACGTCGCCGCCCGCAAATTGATCGGGCGCTGCATCCAGCTGATGACCGACGCCACGCGCGAGCATGCCGGCGAGCTCATCAAGACGATCGGCGACGAGGTCATGTGCCGCTTCCCGACCGCCGGCGACGCCGCGGCGGCGGCGCTCGACATGCAGGAGCGCGTCGCCAGCGCCGCGCTCGCCGAGCGCGGCTTCAGCGTGGCGATCCACGTCGGCTTTCACTTCGGGCCGGTGGTGGAAGAGGGCAACGACGTCTACGGCGACGCGGTGAATCTCGCCTCGCGCATGGTGAACCTCGCCAAGCGCGACCAGATCCTCACCACGGGCGCGACCAAGCAGCTCACGACCGGCAAGCTGGGCGAAGCCATGCGCCAGGTCGATCGCACGACGGTGAAAGGCAAGGACGAGGTGATCGATGTCTACGAGCTGGTCTGGCAGGAGGCGGAATCGACGCGCGTCGCGGGCAGCGTCTGGGCGACCGCGCCCGGCGGGGCGAAGGGCCATCTGCTGCTGACGATGGAAGGCAAGATGCTCGAGGTGTCGGTCGAGCACCCGTCGATCACGGTGGGGCGCTCCGACCAGAGCGACCTGCCGCTGCAGGGCGAGCTGATCTCGCGGCTGCATGCGCGTATCGACTACCGCAACACGCGCTTCCTGCTCACCGACCAGAGCACCAACGGCACCTACGTGACCGACCCTTCGGGCGCCGAGCATCTGGTGCGGCACGATTCGTTCGTGCTCACGGGCGCGGGGGCGATCTCCTTCGGGCACGCCGCGATGCCCGGCCAGAAGGACCTGCTGCGCTACACGCTCATCGGCTGAGCGCGCGCGTCAGCCTTCGAAAAATTCCTTGACCTTGTCGAACCAGCCCTTGGCGCGCGGGTTGTGGCGCGCCGCGTCCTTCTGGCTGAGGGTCTCGAACTCGTGCAATAGCTCGCGCTGGCGCGCGGTGAGGTTGACCGGCGTCTCGACCACGACGTGGCAGAACAGGTCGCCGGGGGAGTGGCTGCGCACGCCCTTGATGCCCTTGCCGCGCAGGCGAAAGGTCTTGCCGCTCTGCGTCTCGCTCGGCACCTTGATGCGCGCGCTGCCGTCGAGGGTCGGGATTTCGATGTCGCCGCCCAGCGCCGCCGCGGCGAAGGACACCGGCATCTCGCAGTGCAGGTCGTCGTGGTCGCGCTGGAACACCGGGTGCGGCTTGAGGTGCACCTGCACGTAGAGGTCGCCCGGCGGGCCGCCGTTGACGCCGGCCTCGCCCTCGCCGGTGAGCCTCACGCGGTCGCCCTCGTCGACGCCCGCCGGAATCTTCACCGACAGCGTCTTCTGGTGCTTGACGCGTCCCGCGCCGCCGCAGGTCGCGCAGGGGTGGGCAATGGTCTTGCCGCTGCCATGGCAGCGCGGACAGGTCTGCGCCATCGAGAACGGCCCCTGCGACACGCGTACCTGGCCCGCGCCGCGGCAGGTAGCGCAGGTCTGCGGATGCGTGCCGGGCTTGGCGCCCGAGCCGTGGCAGGTCTCGCACTCGGCGAGCGTCGGGATGCGGATCTTGGTCTCGAAGCCGTGCGCCGCCTGCTCGAGCGCGATCTCCATGTTGTAGCGCAGGTCGGCGCCGCGGAAGACGTTCGAGCGGCCGCCGCGCGCGCCGCCGAAGATCTCGCCGAAGATGTCGCTGAAGATGTCGCCGAAGCCGGCCGCGCCCTGGCCGAAGCCCGCCCCGGCTCCCGCCGCGGCCGCCGGGTCTACCCCGGCATGGCCGAACTGATCGTAGGCCGGCCGCTTCTGCGCGTCGGTCAGGACCTCGTAGGCTTCCTTCGCCTCCTTGAAGTGCTCTTCCGCCTTCGGGTTGTCCGGATTGCGATCCGGATGCCACTTCATGGCGAGCTTCCGGTACGCCTTCTTGATCTCCTCCTCGGAGGCGTCCCGGTTTACGCCCAGCACTTCATAGTAGTCACGCTTGGCCAAGCCAGGCCTTTCCCCGGCTTAGCCGGTTTTCTTGTCCTTGACTTCCGTGTACTCCGCGTCGACCACGTTGCCGTCGTCCTTCTTCGGCTCGGCGCCGGCCTTGGCTTCGCCGGCGCCCGCGGCGGCTTTCTCCTTGGCCTGCGCCTCGGCGTAGACCTTCTCGCCGAGCTTCTGCGAGGCCTCGGCGAGAGCCTTCGTCTTCGCCTCGATCTCGGCCTTGTTCTCCGATTTCAAGGCCGGTTCGGCTTCCTTGAGCGCGGCTTCGATCTTCTCCTTCTCGCCGGCCTCCAGCTTTTCGCCGTATTCGCCGAGCGACTTCTTGATCGAGTGCACGAGCGCTTCCAGCGTGTTGCGCGCGTTGACGAGCTCGAGCTGCTTGCGGTCGTCCTCGGCGTGCGCCTCGGCGTCGGCCACCATGCGCTTGATCTCCTCCTCGGACAGGCCCGAGCCGGCCTGGATCTTGATCTTCGCCTCCTTGCCGGTCGCCTTGTCCTTGGCCGTGACGTGCAGGATGCCGTTCGCGTCGATGTCGAAAGTGACCTCGATCTGCGGCATGCCGCGCGGCGCGGGCGCGATGTCCGAAAGGTTGAACTGGCCCAGCGACTTGTTGCCGCCCGCCACGTCGCGCTCGCCCTGCAGCACGTGGATCGTGACCGCGGTCTGGCTGTCCTCGGCGGTCGAGAACACCTGATTCGCCTTGGTCGGGATCGTCGTGTTCTTCTGGATGAGCTTGGTCATCACCCCGCCCAGCGTCTCGATGCCGAGCGACAGCGGCGTCACGTCGAGCAGCAGCACGTCCTTGACTTCGCCCTTCAGCACGCCGGCCTGGATCCCCGCGCCGACCGCGACCGCTTCGTCCGGGTTGACGTCCTTGCGCGGCTCCTTGCCGAAGAATTCCTTCACCGTCTCCTGCACCTTGGGCATGCGCGTCATGCCGCCGACCAGGATCACGTCGCTGATGTCGGAGAGCTTCACGCCCGCGTCCTTGATCGCGATGCGGCAAGGCTCGACGGTCTTCTCGATCAGGTCCTCGACGAGGGACTCGAATTTGGCCCGCGTGATCTTGATCGCCAGGTGTTTCGGCCCGCTCGCGTCGGCGGTGATGTATGGCAGGTTGACCTCGGTCTGCTGCGACGAGGACAGCTCGATCTTGGCCTTCTCCGCCGCTTCCTTCAGCCGCTGCAGCGCGAGCACGTCGTTGCGCAGGTCGATGCCCTGGTCCTTCTTGAACTCGTCGGC
>DATIYN010000064.1:0-10579 GCA_035517595.1 Burkholderiales bacterium | reverse complement strand
CCTTGCCGGGATTGAGCAGGCCCTTGGGATCGAAGACGCGCTTGACGGCGTGGAAGGCCTCGAGCTCGGGCGCGCCGAACTGCACGCACATCTGGTCGATCTTCTCCACGCCGACGCCGTGCTCGCCGGTGATCGTGCCGCCCACGGCGACGCACTTCTCGAGCACTTCGGCGGCGAAGGCCTCGGTGCGCTTGAGCTGCTCCGGGTCGTTGGCGTCGAACAGGATCAGCGGATGCAGGTTGCCGTCGCCCGCGTGGAACACGTTCGGGCAGCGCAGGCCGTACTTCTTCTCCATCGCGCCGATGAAATTGAGCACCTCGCCCAGGCGCTTCTTCGGGATCGTGCCGTCCATGCAGTAGTAGTCGGGCGAGATGCGCCCGACCGCGGGAAAGGCGGCCTTTCGTCCCGACCAGAAGCGCAGGCGCTCGGACTCGTCGCGCGACACCGCGATCCGCGAAGCGCCGGCCCTCGCGAGCACGTCCTTCATGCGCGCGATCTCCTCCTCCACCTCCGCCGCGCTGCCGTCCGACTCGCACAGCAGGATCGCCGCCGCCTCCAGATCGTAGCCCGCGTGCACGAACTGCTCGACTGCTGCGGTGGCCGGCTTGTCCATCATTTCCAGGCCCGCAGGCACGATCCCCGCGGCGATCACCGCCGCTACCGCATCGCCGGCCTTCTCGACGTCGTCGAACGAGGCCATGATCACGCGCGCGGTCTCCGGCCTGGGCAGCAGGCGAACGGTCACTTCGGTGGTCACCGCCAGCAGGCCCTCGGAGCCGATCGCCAGCGCGAGCAGGTCGTAGCCCGCCGAATCGAGCGCCTCGGAACCGAATTCGACCGGCTCGCCGTCGATCGTGTATCCGCGCACGCGCAGCACATTGTGCACCGTGAGGCCGTACTTCAGGCAATGCACCCCGCCCGAGTTCTCGGCGACGTTGCCGCCAATCGAGCAGGCGATCTGGCTGGAGGGATCCGGCGCGTAATACAGGCCGAATGCCGACGCGACATCGGAGATCGCAGCGTTGCGCACGCCGGGCTGCACGACCGCGACGCGCGCCACCGGATCCATGCGCAGCACGCGCATGAACTTGGCGAGCGACAGCAGCACGCCGTCGCCCGGCGGCAGCGCGCCGCCCGAGAGCCCCGTGCCCGCGCCGCGCGGCACCACGGGCACCTCCATCTCGTGGCAGGTCTTCAGGATGCGCTGCACCTGCGCCTCGGTCTCCGGCAGCGCCACCACCATCGGCACGCGCCGGTAGGCCGTCAGGCCGTCGCACTCGTAGGGACGCGTATCTTCCGGCTGCCAGAGAACCGCGCGCTCGGGAAGGAATTCCCTCAGCTTCCTCGAGACGCTTTCCTGGCGCAGCAGGTCTACCGGAGGTAAGGCGCTGCCCATTTCAGCCCGTCGACGGTGTCGCCCTTGGGGAGGTACTCCGCGCCGACCCAGCCCTGGTAGCCGATCCGATCCATGTGCGCGAGCAGGAACCCGAAATTGAGCTCGCCCGTGCCGGGCTCGTGGCGGTCGGGCACGTCGGCAATCTGCATGTGGCCGATGCGCGCAAGCAGGCGCTCCATGGTCTTGGCGAGGTCGCCCTCGACGATCTGCATGTGGAACAGGTCGTATTGCAGCTTGAGGTTGTCCGCGCCCACGGCATCGATGACCTCGATGCCTTCCCGGGAGGTGTTCAGGAGGAACCCGGGAATGGTGCGCGGGTTGCAAGGCTCGGTGAGCAGCGTGAGTCCCGCGGCCTTGAGCTTGGCCGCGGCGAAGCGAAGGTTCTCGACGAGGGCCTGCCGTGCTGTTTCCCTGTCCAGTCCCGGCGACGGGATGCCTGCGAGCGCATTCAGGCGCGGGCAGCCCGCGGCCTTCGCGTATTCGATCGCGCGGTCCACGCCCTCGCGGAACTCGCTCGCGCGCGCGGGCTGGCAGGCGATGCCGCGATCGCCTTTCGCCGCATCGCCCGCGGGCAGGTTGTGCAGCACCACCTCGACGCCCGCCGCGCGCGCGGCGTCGGCGACTTCGCGCGCGCCGCCGAACGCGTACGGGAACTGGTATTCGACGTAGCGGAAGCCCGCCTTGCGGGCGGCGGCGAAGCGGTCGAGGAATGGAAGCTGCGGAAACAGCAGCGACAGGTTCGCGGCGACTTTCGGCATCGGGTTAGCATAGCGCGAAATGCACGCAGCAGACACGACCGCCCTGGCCTGGTGGTTCTGGCCGATCGCCCTGTTCGCCGCCTGTTTCGCGCTCGGCGTGGTCGCGGTGATCGCGGGCGTCGGCGGCGGCGTGCTGTTCGTGCCGATCGTCGGCAGCTTCTTTCCCTTTCACCTGGATTTCGTGCGCGGCGCGGGCGTGCTGCTCGCGCTCGCCGGCGCGATGTCCGCGGCGCCTCACCTGCTGCGCGACGGCCTCGCGAGCCTGCGGCTCGCGATCCCGGTGTCGCTCGCCGGCTCCGTGTTCTCGATCCTCGGCGCGCTCGCGAGCTTCGCGGTGCCCACGCACGCCCTCGAGACCTCGCTCGGCGTGCTGATCCTGATGATCACGGGGCTCATGCTGATCGCGCCCTCGGCGCACGCGCGCGCGCCGGGCAGCGACCGGCTCGCGGCTGCGCTCGGCCTGCGCGGCACTTACGTCGATCCGGCCACGGGCGAGCCGACCTCCTGGCATGCGGGCCGCGTCGTGCCCGGGCTGCTCGCTTTCAGCGTCATCGGCTTCGTCGGCGGCCTGTTCGGTCTGGGTGCGGGCTGGGCGAACGTGCCCGCCTTCAACCTGCTGATGGGCGTGCCGCTCAAGCTCGCCGCGGGCACGAGCGGCCTCGTGATCTCGGTGGTGAACGCGCCGGCCGCGTGGGTCTACTTTCTCGAGGGATCGATGCTGCCGGTGATCGTCGCGCCCTCGCTGCTCGGCGTCATGCTGGGAGCGCAGGCCGGCGCCCGGCTGTTCCGCGTCATGCCGGCCGCGCACGTGCGCCTTTCGGTGATCGCGCTGCTGCTGTTCGCGGGAACTCGGGTGCTGTTGAAGGGACTCGGACTGTGGACCTGAACCGGCGCGAGCAGGAGGCGAACGCCGACTATGCGCGCTGCGCGTCCGTCGGCACGCGGATCGCGCTGGCGGTCATCGTCGCGGAGCTGCTTGCCTACGTCTCGGGCGCGCTCTCGCCCTACGTTCCGCTCGAGGAGCTGCCGCGGCTCTGGCACATGTCGATGCGCGAATACCTCGCCGCGGCGCGCGTGCCGGCGGGCTGGGGCTGGGTGGCGCTGGCGGGCCGCGGCGACTACGTGAACTTCATCGGCATCGCGCTGCTCGCCTCGATCACCCTCGTCTGTTACCTGCGCGCGCTGCAGGGCTTTCTGCGCCGCGGCGAGCGCCTGTACGCCGCGCTCGCGGCCGCCCAGCTGCTGGTGCTGCTCGCGGCCGCATCCGGGCTGCTAAACTGGGCCGCCGGGAGTTCGCCATGACATTGAAGGCCGCCGCCGCAATCGCCGCCTGCCTGCTCGCCGCGGCCGCGCACGCGCAATCGACGCTCGAGGCGGTCCAGAAGAAGGGCTACGTCCAGTGCGGCGTCAACGTGGGCCTGGCGGGATTTTCGCAGCCCGACTCGCAGGGCGTCTGGCGCGGCATCGACGTGGACCTGTGCCGCGCGGTCGCCGCCGCGGTGTTCGGCGACGCCGGCAAGGTGCGCTACACGCCGCTCACCGCGCAGCAGCGCTTCACCGCGGTGCAGTCGGGCGAGGTCGACATCCTGTCGCGCAACACGACCTGGACCATCACGCGCGACACGAGCCTGGGGCTCAATTTCGTGGGCGTGAACTACTACGACGGGCAGGGTTTCATGGTGCCCGCGAAGAAAAAGGTGAAGAGCGCGAGGCAGCTGGACGGCGCCACGATCTGCGTGCAGCCCGGCACCACCACCGAGCTGAACCTCGCCGACTACTTCCGCGCGCACAAGATGAAGTTCAAGCCGGTGGTCATCGAGAAGCTCGAGGAGGTGCTGAACGCGTATTTCAGCGGGCGCTGCGACGCCTACACCACCGACGTCTCGGGTCTGGTGGCGGTGAGGGCCTCGCGCGCCGCCAAGCCGGGAGAGCACATCATCCTGCCCGAGGTGATCTCGAAGGAGCCGCTCGGGCCGGCGGTGCGCCACGGCGACGACCGCTGGTTCGACATCGTGAAGTGGTCGCTGTTCGCGATGATCGAGGCCGAGGAGCTCGGCCTCAGCTCGAAGAACATCGAGCAGCAGGCGCGCAATCCCGATCCGTCGGTGCAGCGCTTCGTCGGTGCGAGCGGCGACATCGGCAAGATGATGGGCCTGGACAACCGCTGGGCGGTCAACATCGTCAGGCAGGTCGGCAACTATGGCGAATCGTTCGAAGCCAACCTCAAGCCGCTCGGCTTCGAGCGCGGCCTGAACAAGCTCTGGACCCAGGGCGGGTTGCTCTACGCGCCGCCCGTCCGCTAGCTTGAAACTGCGCGGGCTGGCTTTGCAGGCGGCGCTGGCCGCGGTGCTCGCGCTGCTCTTCTGGTGGTTCTATTCGAACGCCGCGGCCAATCTCGCGGCCCGCGGCATCGCGAGCGGTTTCGCCTTCCTCCGGCGCGAGGCCGGCTTCGAAATCGGCGAAACCACGTTCGCGGCCTACAGCGCCGCGGACAGCTACCTGCGCGCGCTCGCGATCGGGCTGGCCAACACGATCCGCGTTGCCGCGCTCGGCGTGCTGCTCGCCACCGCGCTCGGCGCGGCCGCGGGCCTCGCGCGCCTCGCGCCGAACTGGCTGCTCGGGAAGCTCGCCGGCGCCTACGTGGAGGCGGTACGCAATGTCCCGCTGCTGGTGCAGCTGTTCTTCTGGTATGCGCTGATCACGGAGGGTCTGCCGGCGCCCGCCGAAGCGCTTCATCCGCTCCCGGGCGTCTTCCTTTCGAACCGGGGGATCCACTTTCCGCTCCCGGGCGATCTGCCGGTGCTCTCCGGATTCAATTTCGCCGGCGGCGGCGCGCTCACGCCGGAATTCGCGGCGCTGCTCGCCGGCCTCACCGTCTACACGGCTGGCTTCGTTGCCGAGATCGTGCGCGCCGGGGTTCTCTCGGTGCCGCGCGGCCAGCTCGAGGCGGCGCGCTCGCTCGGGCTCGGCCGCCGCGACGAGCTGCGTTACGTGGTGCTGCCGCAGGCGCTGCGCCTCATGGTGCCGCCGATGACGAGCCAGTACCTCAACCTCGCCAAGAACAGCTCGCTCGCGGTGGCGATCGGCTACCCCGACCTCGTCTCGATCGCCAACACCACGATGAACCAGACCGGCCAGGCGATCGAGGGCGTCGCCGTGATCATGGCGGTGTTCCTCACGATCAGCCTGTCGATCTCCGCGCTCATGAACTGGTACAACCGCCGCGCCGCGCTGCGCGGGCTCGCGCCATGAGCAAGCTGCTGCACGGGGTCCGGCGCAATCTGTTCTCCAGCTGGCCGAGCGCGCTCGCCACGCTGGCGATCCTCTGGCTCGCCGCGCGCTGGCTGCCGCCGTTCTTCGATTGGGCGATCGCGCAGGCCGTATGGCGGGCGCCGGACGCTCGCGCCTGCCGCGCCGCGCAAGGCGCCTGCTGGGCGTTCGTCTCGGAGAAGCACCGCTTCATCCTGTTCGGCACCTACCCGTTCGAGCAGCAATGGCGCCCGGCCGCGGCGAGCGCCCTGCTCGTCGCGCTCTGGGGACTCTCGGCGCTGAAGGCCTGCTGGAAGTGGTGGCTGCCCGCCGCCTGGGCGGCGGGACTCGCGCTGATCGGCGCGCTCATGTGGGGTGGAGTGCTCGGCCTGCCCTATGTCGAGAACGAGCGCTGGGGCGGGCTGATCCTGACGCTGCTGCTCGCGAGCTTCGGCGCCGCGTTCGCGTTTCCCTTCGCGATCCTGCTCGCGCTTGGCCGCCGCTCCGGGCTGCCGGTGCTGCGCTACGCGTGCGTGGGCTATATCGAGCTCGTTCGCGGCGTGCCGCTGATTTCGGTGCTGTTCATGGCCTCCGTGATGCTGCCGCTGTTCCTGCCCGCAGGGGCCTCCATCGACAAGCTGCTGCGCGCGCAGCTGGCGCTGGTGCTGTTCGCCTCAGCCTACCTGGCGGAAGTGGTGCGCGGCGGCCTGCAGGCGGTGCCGCGCCAGCAGGTCGAGGCCGCGCAGGCGCTCGGCCTGGGCTATCCGCAGACCATGCTGCGCGTCGTGCTGCCGCAGGCGCTGCGGATGTCGATCGCGCCCCTGGTGAATACGTTCATCGGGTTCTTCAAGGACACCTCGCTCGTGCTGATCATCGGGCTGTTCGATTTCCTCAGTACCGTCAAGGTTTCTCTGCAGGATCCCGCCTGGTCCGGATTCGGCGTCGAGGCCTACCTGTTCGCCGCGCTGGTCTATTTCGTCTTTTGCTACGCGATGTCGGCCTACAGCCGCAGTCTAGAGGCGAAGCCCGCGCTCGACGCCGCGGCAGGCCTGCGGCGGGAGTGATAGACTTTTTATCCTCCGCACAAAACAGAACACAGGAGGCATCGATGGGCTTCATCTTCCAATCGCTGGGCCGCACGATCGCCGCGGGCGTCGTCCTGGTCGTGGTCCTGCTGCTCGCCGCAGGCACCTTCGGCCGCATGGGCGACCACGCCTACTGGACCTTCTTCATGCGCTGGCTGCACATCGGCTCGGGCGTGATGTGGATCGGACTGCTCTGGTACTTCAACTTCGTGCAGACGCCGTCGATGCCGCAGATTCCGGACGAGCAGAAGCCCGCCGTCAGCAAGGTCATCGCGCCGCGGGCGCTGTTCTGGTTCCGCTGGTCGGCGCTCTCGACGATGATCACGGGCCTGCTGCTCGCCTGGATGCTCGGCTTCATCGCGCAGGCGCTCACGCTGCAGCCCGGCGCGCGGCCGATCGGCATCGGCATGTGGCTCGCGCTCGTCATGGGCTTCAACGTCTGGTTCATCATCTGGCCGAACCAGAAGAAGGTGCTCGGCATCGTGCAGGCCGACGCGACCGCGAAGGCCGCGGCGGCGAAGCTCGCCGGCATGGCCTCGCGCCTTAACACCATGCTCTCGATCCCGATGCTGTACTGCATGGCCGCGCAGTCGCACGGCGGCTTCTAGCCACCTAGAACTTGACCAGCAGGGTCGCGCGCAGGGTGCGCGGCTCGACCGGGTGGAAGTGGATGTCGTTCACGCCCGCGGCAGGCTCGCCCGCAAGGCGCGAGGCATAGTAGTAGTCGATGTCGCTCGCCTTGCGGTTGAACAGGTTGAATACGTCAAGGCTAAGACGCGTCGTCGGGTCGAGCTGCCGGCCGACGCGCAGGTATGCGAGCGCCGTCGAGGGTGAGCGCTGCGAATTGTCCTCGATCAGCGGGCGCGGGCCGAAATACCGCATCTGCACGGCGCCAAACCATCCCTTGTAGTTCGGCACCGCAAGACCCAGCGACGCGACGCGGTCGATCGAGCCGGGAATGTAGTCGCCGACCGGGTCATCCTGCGTGAAGCGTGCGTGCGAGGCCGCCAGGTCCAGGTCGAGCAGCAGCCAGCGGCCAAGGATCCAGTGATTGCTCCATTCGACGCCCTGCCGCAGGCTTGGACGGCTCGGCTCGGTGTCGCCGGCGTCGCCGGAGAACACCAGTTCCGAGGCAAGCCGCAGGCGCCACAGCACGAGGGAACTCTGCAAACCCGGAATCAGCTCGGTGCGCGCGCCCAGTTCCCCGCCCCTCGTCTTCACCAGCGGCGTGACGGGATCCGCTGCCGCGCCGGTCGAGGGGCTTACGCGCGTCGTCGTGCCGCGCGCGTCGTTGCTGTGAAAGCTGCGGCCGTAGTTGGCGAAGAATTCCGTCCTGGCCCAGGGGCCGAAAATCATCGAAAACTTCGGCGAGGCGAGCTGCGCGTCGACGTTGCCGGAATTCAATGGGTTGTCGCTTGCGACCGAGAACGAGTAGCGGTCGAAGCGCAGCCCCGCGACGCTGCGCAGCCAGGACGTCCACTGCACGGAATTCTCGGCGAACAGGCCGACGCTGCCCTCCTTCACGTCGTCCTGGCGGATCGTATCGACGAACTGGCGCTGCACCGTCTCGGCGAGGGCAAGCGGATCGACGTGGTCGTAGCGCCATTGCAGGCCGACCTTGTTCGTCATGTCGGATCCTCCCAGCTTGCCGACCCAGGCGCGCGTCGCGTTCATGCCGAACATGCTGCGCCGCTCCGACTGGTGGAACTGGTCCCCGTCGATCGGGGCGCCGAGGTCGAACGGGTGCGTCAGCTGGTACGTGAAATCGCTGTACAGGTCGAGCCGGGAACGGACGGCATAGGCGTTGAACTGGAAAGCCCCGTCCGCGAGCGCGCGTGTCCAGTCGAGCGACAGGCTCGCGCGCCCGCTCTTGCCGCCGTCGCTTGGATCGAGGGACCCGAAGCGATCGATCAACCCTTCGCTGACGGCGCGCTGCGGGATCTGGTCCGTGGAGGTCCAGCTCGCGCTGTAGCCCATCCCAGTGACGCCGAGCTTGTCATCGCCGCTCGCCAGCGACCAGCGCAGCACGCCGTTGAATTTCCTGAAACCCTCGGGCACGTCCCAGGGCCCGTTGTAGTGCCCGATTTCCACGGCGCCGAGCAGCGTGCCCGGCCCGGCCGCCGTCGATCCGGCCATCAGCAGGCGCTGGTAGCCGTTCTGCCCGACCGACGCCGACGCAAACGGCTGCTTGAGGCTGGTGACGTACCCGATGCGCGCCGAGCCTACGCTCGAAAAATCGCCGTCCTCCGCGAAGTACGGGCCCTTGCGGTAGTCGATGCGCGATATTAGTTCCGGGATCAGGAAGTTGAGGTCGGTATAGCCCTGGCCGTGCGCGTTCGAGCGCATGTTGACCGGCATGCCCGCGACGAAGGTCGCGAAGTCGGTGCCGTGATCGAGGTTGAAGCCGCGCAGGAAGTACTGGTTGGCCTTGCCGTCGCCGCTGTGCTGCGTGACGATCATGCCGGGCACGAATTCGAGCACTTCGCCCGGCCGCAGCGCCGGCCGGTCCTCGACCAGCTTCGAGGTGACGGTGCCCTCGCTCGCGGCGTCGGAGGTGCCGACCGCATTGTCGTGGTGGCCCTCGACGACCACGGTATCCAGGGTAGGCTCGTTCCCGTCCTGCTGCGCGTGAACCGGCAAAACCGCCAGGGCAACGGTGCCGAACACCGTCCAGGCCGCAGCCCGCCCGCGAGCACGCACTGGCACGATCGTCAGCCTCCCCAGGCTCGGCCATTCGACTTCGACGATGGTAAGACGTTTCGTGATAAATATCATACCAAAGTAACATTGCTCCGTGGACAACCTGCCCGACAGCTGGATTGCGCTTGCGTCGCTGGTTTTCGTCCTCGGCATGCGCCATGGGCTGGATGCGGATCACCTGGTCGCCATAGACGGATTGACGCGCTTCAACGCCGCAAGCGACCCGCGGCTGGCCCGGTGGTGCGGAACGCTGTTCTCGCTCGGGCACGGCGCGATCGTGATGACCATCGCGCTTGTGGTCGGGGCGCTGACGACCGGCATCGCGCCGCCTCGATGGCTAGAAGACGTCGGCGCGTGGGTGTCGATCGGTTTTCTCATCGCGCTCGGCGTGCTGAACGCTGTCGCCGTCGCCAGGACTCACCGGGGCAAACCGGTCAGGCTGATCGGCGTCAAGACGAGTTTCGCGGCGGCGCTCGGCAGCGCGAATCGCCCACTTCTGGTGGCGTCCGTCGGCAGCCTGTTCGCGCTGTCTTTCGATACCTTGACGCAGGCCGCGCTTTTTGCGCTCGCGGCCGCCCAGTACGGCGGGATCGGCCATGCGCTGACTCTCGGCGCGCTGTTTACCATCGGCATGATATTGGTGGACGGGTTCAATGGCATATGGATCTACCGGTTGATCCGGCGGACGAGCGAGCGGGCCCTGATCGCCTCGCGGGTATTCGCTCTCTTGGTATCGCTGCTGAGCCTGGCCGTGGCCGCGTTCGGTATCGCAAAGTACTTTTCGCCCGTCGTCACCCGGTGGAGCGAAAACAAGGAGCTTGCGATGGGCATCGGCGTCATAGCCCTGGTCATCCTCGGCTTTGTTGCCTCGATGGGCGCATCGAGGATCAGGATTAAATCATCTTCTGACTGACAACCGGCGGGAAAGCCCGAGGAGCGGCGATGCAGCGCGTGACGATCACCCTGGATGACGACCTGTTGAAGGACCTCGACCGCTGCGCGGCCACGAGGGGCTACCAGAACCGCTCCGAAGCGGTGCGCGACCTGGTGCGCGCGGGGTTGCAGCAGACGATGCCGGCGACGGAAGGCAAGTCAGAATGCGTCGCGGCGCTCGTCTACGTCTACGACCACCACGTCAGAGAACTCGCCAAGCGGCTGACCCAGGCATTCCACAGCCATCACGTGCTGTCGCTCGCGTCGCTGCACGTGCACTTGGACGAGAAATACTGCATGGAGGTATCGGTGTTGAAGGGTCCCGGCGAGGACGTGCGCCATTTCGCCGAGCACATCGTCGCCGAACGGGGTGTACGGCACGGCCGCATCTTCACGATGCCGGCGCCGCATCCGCACAAGCACCGTTGACGAGGCGGCGCCCCTCCCCCGTATCAGCG
>DATIYN010000063.1:0-10056 GCA_035517595.1 Burkholderiales bacterium | reverse complement strand
ATCTTCATCGAGACGCCCTACCGCAACGACGTGCTCCTGGCGGCGCTCCTGGATCGCCTTTCGGAAAAGACGCTGCTTTGCGCGGCGACCGACCTGACGCTGCCCACCGAGAGCATCCGCACCAAGCCGGTTTCGGCCTGGCGCAGGTCGAAGCCGGCGATCGGCAAGCGGCCTACGGTGTTCCTGCTGCTCAGCGGATAGCCAGGCCGCTGCGCACCGAGTAGTCGAGCAGCGAGCTCATCGCGCCCGCGCCGAACTTGCGCGCGACCTTCTCGGCGAGGTTCTCCTTCTGCGTGTAGTCGACCACGTCCTCGGCCTTGATGACGTCGCGCGCGACGTAGTCCAGTCCGCCCAGGCCGTCGGCGAGTCCCAGCTCGATGCTCTTGGAGCCCGTCCAGATGAGGCCCGAGAACATGTCCGGCGTCTCCTTCAGGCGCTTGCCGCGGCCTTCGCGCACCGCCGCGATGAACTGGTTGTGAATCTCGGTGACCAGGTCGACGGCGATCTGCTTGTGCGCCGGCTCCTCCGGCAGGAACGGGTCAAGCAGCGCCTTGTTCTTGCCCGCGGTGATGAGGCGGCGCTCGATGCCCAGCTTCTCCATCAGGCCGACGACGCCGAAGTTGTCCATGCGCACGCCGATCGAGCCGACGATGCTGCCTTTCGCGACGAATATCTTGTCGGCCGCCGCGGCGACGTAGTAGCCGCCCGAGGCGCACAGGTCCTCGACCACGGCGTAGAGCGGGATCTCCGGGTATTTCTGCCGCAGGCGCCGGATCTCGTCATAGATGCTCTGCGCCTGCACCGGGCTGCCGCCCGGCGAGTTGATGCGGATGACCACGCCCTGCGTGTTCTTGTCCTTGAACGCCGTCTGCAGCGCTAGGTTCACGCGCTCCGCGCTGGCGTCGGTGCCCGGCGCGATCACGCCCTGAATCTCCACGAGCGCCGTGTGCTTGGCGCCGAGCGCGTCCGCCCCGCCCTTCCAGTCCACCGCGAGCACGAGGACCACGGTGACGTAGGCGAAGGTGAGCAGCTTCCAGAAAATGCCCCAGCGCCGCGCGCGACGCTGCTCCTTGAGCGCCTCGGTGGCGAGCTTCTCGATGAGTCCGCGCTCCCATTGACCGTCGGTGTCAGCCATCGTCGATTCCTTTGAAGTAGACCTTGCCGTCCCTCTCCTCGACCTGCAGGGGTACGAGCGGCGTGCTGCCGCAGGGTCCGCCCAGGCACTTGCCGCTGTCCGCGGCGTAGATTGCGCCGTGCGTCGAGCATATTAGATCACGCCCGTCGGCGTCGAAGACCTCGCCTTCGCGCCAGTCGAGCTCCATCGGCATATGCCCGCAGCGGTTCAGGTAGCCGTAGACGCGCCCGTGAAAGCGCAGCACGAATGCGGGCGCGCGCTCGCCAAAGTATTCCACCTCGAAGCGCAGCGCCTTGCCCGAGTCGAGCAGCGCCGGCGATTCGCAGATCAGGCGTTCGCCGCCAGCCACTGCCGTAGTTCCGTGACGCTGCGCACGCTCGCTCGCGGGTTCATCGCGCTCAGCGACTCGAGCGGATGCGCGCCGTAGCCGACCGCGACCGCATCCACGCCGGCGCTGAGGGCCATGCCGAGATCGTGCGAGGTGTCGCCGATCATCAGCAACTCGTGCCGCGCCGTCGCCAGCTCGTCCATGAGCTCTAGCAGCATCGCCGGATGCGGCTTGGGCCTGGTTTCATCGGCGCAGCGCGATGCGGCGAACAGCGGCCCCAGCCCGGTCAGCCCGAACTGGTGGTCGAGGCCGCGGCGGCTCTTGCCGGTGGCAACCGCCAGCCGGTGGCCGCGGCGACGCAGCTCCTCGAGCATCTCGCGCACGCCCGGAAACAGCTCCATGTCGTCCTGGCGCGCGCGGAAATGGTGGCGGTAGGCCTCGACGAACTCCGCGTACTTTTCCTGCGGCAGATCCGGCACCGCGGCACGCAGCGCATCCTGCAGGCCCAGGCCGATCACGTGGCTCGCGCGCTCCCGGTCGGGCACGGGCAGGCCGAGATCGCGCGCCGCTTCCTGGATCGCGGCCGTGATGCCGACCGTCGAATCCATGAGCGTGCCGTCCCAGTCGAAGACGACGAGGCTATATCTTGCGTTCAAGGTCGCCGAAGTTCCGCTCGCAGAACGCAAGCATATCCCCGGGCAGCGGCGCTTCGAGCCGCAGCTTTCCCCCGCTGGCCGGATGGGTAAACGCCAGGCGCCGCGCGTGCAGCAGCAGACGCCTCACGCCCTGGCGCGCGAGCGCGCGGTTGAACTCGAAATCGCCGTACTTGTCGTCGCCGAGCACCGGATGGCCGGCATGCGCGAGATGCACGCGGATCTGGTGCGTGCGGCCGGTGAGCAGGCGCAGCTCGAGCAGGCTCAGGCCATTTGCGCATGCGAGGACCTTCGCTTGCGTCGCGGCCTCCACGCCGCCTTCCCGGACCGCGACGCGCCGCTCGCCCTTCGCATTCACGTACTTGTGCAGCGCCTCGCGGATCTCGAACGATCGCTTCTGCGGCACGCCCTTGACGACCGCGACGTAGATCTTCTCGACCTCGCCCTCGCGCAGCAGGCGGTGCAGCTCGACGAGCGCGCTGCGCTTCTTGGCGACCACCAGCAGCCCGGAAGTATCGCGGTCCAGGCGGTGTGCGAGCTCGAGCATCTTCGCCTGCGGTCGCTCGGCGCGCAGCGACTCGATCACGCCGAAGCTCACGCCGCTGCCGCCGTGCACGGCGACCCCGGACGGCTTGTCGATGACCAGCAGCGCCGCATCTTCGTAGACGACGGGCAGGTCGAGCGGCTTTAGCTTCAGTTCCTTCTTTTCGGACACCCTGACCGGCGGCACACGGACCCGGTCCCCGGTCTTGAGGCGGTACTCCGGCTTGACCCTGCCGCTGTTGACGCGGACCTCGCCGCTGCGCAGGACCCGGTAGACGTGGCTCTTGGGCACGCCTTTCAGCCTGCGCAGCAGGAAATTGTCGATGCGCTGGGCCTCGCTTTCCTCGCCGACTTCAAGCCAGGTCGCCTGCGGCTTGCTTAAGTCCTTCATTTTTATTATTATCCGCGGCCTGGCCTCGCGTTGCGAGGCACAGGGACCACAAGACGCGAGGGCCGAGGAGCCCGGCGCCGGCCCCTGGAACCCGCCTCCTGCCCGGCCGCGCGCCGGGCCCGAACCAGCGGTTACCCTCGCTCACCGCAAGCAGCGAATGCAGCAGCAACGCGCGCAGATGGCTTTTTTCTTCGCAGGCCAACCCTGTAAGGAGATGCAATCCCGCTGAAAACGGCGCTCCTGCGCGCGCAGGAGAAAAATTAGTGAAACGCATGTTGTTTAATGCGACCCAGCAGGAAGAGCTGCGCGTCGCGATCGTGGAAGGACAGAAGCTGGTCGACCTGGACATCGAGTCGGCCTCCCGGGAGCAGCGCAAGAGCAACATCTACAAGGGCATCATCACCCGCATCGAGCCCAGTCTCGAGGCCGCCTTCATCGACTACGGCGAGGAGCGGCACGGATTCCTGCCCTTCAAGGAAGTCGCGCGCAGCTACTTCCGCGCCGACGTCGACGCCGGGCGCGCGCGCATCCAGGACGCGCTCAAGGAAGGCCAGGACCTCATCGTCCAGGTCGAAAAGGACGAGCGCGGCAACAAGGGCGCCGCCCTCACCACCTTCATCAGCCTGGCGGGCCGCTACCTCGTGCTGATGCCGAACAATCCCCGCGGCGGCGGCGTGTCGCGCCGCGTCGAAGGCGAGGACCGCAACGAGTTGCGCGACACCATCGACCAGCTGGTGGTGCCGGAGGGCATGAGCGTGATCGCGCGCACCGCCGCCATCGGCCGCACGGCCGAGGAGCTTCAGTGGGACCTGAACTACCTGCTCCAGCTCTGGCAGGCCGTGGACGGCGCGGCCAAGGACTCCGATAAGAAGCCGTTCCTGATCTACCTCGAGTCGAGCCTGGTGATCCGCGCGATCCGCGACTATTTCCAGCCCGACATCGGCGAGATCCTGATCGACACCCAGGAGATCTTCGACCAGGCGGTCGCCTTCATGCAGACGGTGATGCCCGCCAATGTCGGCAAGGTGAAGCTCTACCGCGACGACGTGCCGCTGTTCTCGCGCTTCCAGATCGAGCACCAGATCGAGAGCGCGTACGGCCGGCACGTGAACCTGCCCTCGGGCGGCGCGGTCGTGATCGACCACACCGAGGCGCTCACGGCGATCGACGTCAACTCGGCGCGCGCGACCAAGGGCCACGACATCGAGGAAACCGCCTACCGTACCAACCTGGAAGCGGCGGAGGAAGTCGCGCGCCAGCTGCGGCTGCGAGACCTGGGCGGCCTGATCGTCGTCGACTTCATCGACATGGAGTCGCAGAAGAACCAGCGCGAGGTGGAAAACCGCTTCCGCGAGTCGCTGCGGCACGACCGCGCGCGCGTGCAGATCGGCAAGATCTCGCGCTTCGGGCTGATGGAGCTGTCGCGCCAGCGCCTGCAGCCCTCGCTCGAGGAGACCGCGCACATCAGCTGCCCGCGCTGCGGCGGCACCGGATTCATCCGCGGCGTCGAGTCCACGGCGCTGCACGTGCTGCGCATCATCCAGGAAGAGGCGATGAAGGAGAACACGGGCGCGGTGCACGCGCAGGTGCCCGTCGACGTTGCCTCGTTCCTGCTCAACGAGAAGCGCGGCGAAATCCAGAAGCTCGAGGCGCGGATCAAGGTCAACATCGTGCTGGTGCCGAACGCGCACCTGGAGACGCCGCACTACAAGGTGCAGCGCCTGAAGCATGACGAGCTGAACCAGATGGAGCACGTGCCGTCGAGCTACGAGCTCGTCGAGCAGCCGGAGGAGCCGCAGGCCCCCGGCAAGGAGGCCGAGGCGAAGAAGGAGCGCCAGCAGGCGGTTGTCCAGGGCATCGTGCCGGAGCAGCCGGCCCCGGTGGTCCCGGAGCCCGCCGAGCGCATGGAAGCCCGCAAGCCGGCAGCCCCGACTCCCGCGCCGCAAATGCCGGAGCCCGCGCGTTCCGGCTTCCTCGGCCGCCTGTTCGGCTGGCTCAAGACCGACAGGCCCGCCGAGCAGCCGCCCGCGGCCAACGAATCGGCGATGCGCCCTGCCCGGCCGCAGCAGCAGCAGCAGCGCCAGGAACGTACGCGCGATGAATATCGCGACCGGCATGAGCAGCGCCGCGGAGATCGCGGCAGCCGGGGCGGACGCGAAGGCCGGCGCGATCATGGGCGCGACGGACGCGGCAACGGGCGGCATGAAGGCCGGGATGGCCGCCATCCGCAGCAGCGCGGCGACCAGCAGCGCGGCGACCAGCAGCGCCGGGACCAGCAGCGTCCGCAGCAGCAGCAACAACCACAACAGCAGCAGCCACAGCAGCAGGGCGAAGGACAGCCGCAGGGCGAGCGCCGGCAGGATCAGCGCCCGACGCGGCCTCAGCAGCAGCAATCGCGGCAGCAACCTCAACAGCAGCCGCGGCCGCAGGCCGAGCAGAACGGCCAGCGGCCCGAAGGCGAAGAACATCGCCGCGGACGGCGCGGACGGCGTGGGCGCGGCGGACGCGACCGCGGCGAGCAGCAAGCGCCGCAGCACGCGCCGCGCGCGGATCAATCGTTGTACGCCCAGCAGCTGGAGGAGCATCGCCTGAAGCAGCAACGCGAGGCTCAGGAGGCGCACCAGGAGCAGCCTCCGCGCGAGCCGGCGCGCCAGGAGCAGGTGCAGCGGCCGCAGGAGCCGGCGCAGCAGGAACCGGCGCCTGCACCGCACGCAGAAGCTCCGGCGCGCACCGACGCGGCACCTGCGGAGCCCGTGCGCGAGGCGCCGCGCGTGGAAGCGCCGCGCTACGAGACGCCGCGGCAAGATCCGAAGGAGCTGCTCTCCTCGGCCGGGCTGCAGATGGTCGAGACCGACTCCTCCAAGGCGCGCGCGCCGCTGCCCGAGCCCGAACCCGCGCGACTCGGCCGCCCGCGCCGCGAGCGCCCGGCCGCCCAGCCGTCAGAAGAGCTGGTTCAGGTCGAGACGCGCGACAAGTAGCGGCGCGCGGCCCGCGCGTCACTCCGCGGGGAGCTCGACGCCGAAGGCACGCTTCTTCAGCTCGGCGAGCTGGTCGCGCGCTGTCGCGGCTTTCTCGAACTCGAGGTTGCGCGCGTAGTCGAGCATCTGCTTCTCGAGCGCCTTGATCTGGCGCGCGAGCTGCTTCTCGCTCATCGCCTCGTAGCGCGCGCCTTCCTCGGCCGCCTTCAGCAGGCGCACCGAATCGTCGGCGTCGTACACGCCGTCGATCAGGTCCTTGATCCGCTTCTGCACGCCGACCGGCGTGATCTTGTGCTTGGCGTTGAACGCGATCTGCTTGCCGCGGCGCCGGTCGGTCTCGGCGATGGCGCGCTTCATCGAGTCGGTGACGCGGTCGGCGTAGAGGATCGCGCGGCCGTTGATGTGGCGCGCCGCGCGCCCGACGGTCTGGATCAGCGAGCGCTCCGAGCGCAGGAAGCCCTCCTTGTCCGCGTCCAGGATGGCCACCAGCGACACCTCGGGCAGGTCGAGGCCTTCGCGCAGCAGGTTGATGCCGACCAGCACGTCGAACTCGCCGAGGCGCAAATCGCGGATGATCTCGACGCGCTCCACCGTCTCGATCTCCGAGTGGAGGTAGCGCACCTTGACGCCGTGCTCGTCGAGGTACTCCGTGAGCTCCTCGGCCATGCGCTTGGTGAGCGTGGTGACCAGCACGCGCTCGTTCTTCTTCACGCGCAGGCCGATCTCCGACATCAGGTCATCGACCTGCGTCGAGGCGGGGCGCACTTCCACCGGCGGGTCCACGAGTCCGGTCGGCCGCACCACCTGCTCCACGACCTGGCCCGACTTGCGCGCCTCGTACTCCGCCGGCGTCGCCGACACGAAAACGGTCTGGCGCACGACCGCCTCGAACTCCGCGAACTTCAGCGGCCGGTTATCCAGCGCCGACGGCAACCGGAAGCCGTACTCGACGAGGTTCGCCTTGCGCGAGTGGTCGCCCTTGAACATGCCGCCGAGCTGGCCGATCGTGACGTGGCTCTCGTCGATGATCATCAGCGCGTCCGGCGGCAGGTAGTCGATCAGCGTCGGCGGCGGCTCCCCTGCCCGGCGCCCGGACAGGTGGCGCGAGTAGTTCTCGATGCCCTTGCAGAAGCCGAGCTCGACCAGCATCTCGAGGTCGAAGCGCGTGCGCTGCTCGATGCGCTGCGCCTCGACCGCGCGGCCCGCTTTCTGGAAGAACTCGATGCGCTCGCGCAGCTCGGCCTTGATCGCCTCGACCGCGCGCAGCGTGGTCTCGCGCGGCGTCACGTAGTGGCTCGACGGATAGACCGTGAAGCGCGCCATCGGATGCTGCACGCGCCCGGTCAGAGGGTCGAATATCTGAATGTCTTCTATTTGAAGATCATTCAAGACGATCCGCACCGCGTGCTCGGCATGCTCGGCGGGGAACACGTCGATCACCTCGCCGCGCACGCGGAACGTGCCGCGCCGGAAGTCGAGCTCGTTGCGCTCGTACTGCATCGCGACCAGCTTCGCGATGACGTCGCGCTGCGACATCTTCTCGCCCTGGCGCAGGTGCAGGATCATGCCGTGGTACTCGGACGGATCGCCGATGCCGTAGATCGCCGACACGGTGCCGACGATCACCACGTCGCGCCGCTCCATGAGCGACTTGGTCGCCGACAGGCGCATCTGCTCGATGTGCTCGTTGATCGACGAATCCTTCTCGATGTACAGGTCGCGCGACGGGACGTAGGCCTCGGGCTGGTAGTAGTCGTAGTACGAGACGAAGTACTCGACCGCGTTCTCGGGGAAGAACTCGCGGAATTCCGCGTACAGCTGCGCCGCCAGCGTCTTGTTCGGCGCGAGCACCAGCGCCGGCCGGCCGACCCGGGCGATCACGTTGGCCATGGTGAAGGTCTTGCCCGATCCGGTCACGCCGAGCAGCGTCTGGAACGCGAGTCCGTCCTCGATGCCCTCGGCCAGCTTGGCGATGGCCTCGGGCTGGTCCCCGGCCGGCGCGTAGGGCTGGTGCAGCTTGAAGGGACTCTTGGGAAAAGCGCGGTCCACGAGTAGACTATTGCGGTGCAAAAATCAACATTCCAGTCTAGCAGATGAACGCTCCTCACCGTCCCTCCCCCCTGGCCGCCGTCGAAATGGCGCCGAAGGACCCGATCCTCGGCGTCACCGAGGCCTTCGTCGCCGACACCAATCCGAAGAAGGTGAACCTCGGGGTGGGCGTCTATTACGACGACAGCGGCAAGGTGCCGGTGCTCGAGTGCGTGAAGCGCGCCGAGGCCGAGCGCGCGAAGGCCGCCGCGCCGAAGGCCTACCGTCCGATCGATGGACTCAAGGCCTACGACGCGGCCGTCCAGTCACTGGTCTTCGGCACCGACAGCAAGGCGTTGAAGGGCGGGCGCATCGTGACGGTCCAGGCGCTCGGCGGTACGGGCGGCCTGAAGGTCGGCGCGGACTTCCTCAGGATCCTCAACCCGCGGGCGACCGTCTGGATCAGCGACCCGAGCTGGGAAAACCACCGCGCGCTGTTCGAGGGCGCCGGCTTCGAGGTGAAGGCCTACCCGTACTACGACGCGAAGAGCCATGGGCTGGACTTCGAGCGCATGCTGGGCGCGCTGAAGAAGCTCCCGGCGGGCGACATCGCCGTGCTGCATTCCTGCTGCCACAACCCGACTGGCGTGGATCTCACGCAGGCGCAGTGGCGGGACGTGCTCGAAGTCGTGCGTGCGCGGGGCCTCGTGCCCTTCCTCGACCTCGCCTACCAGGGCTTCGCCGACGGCATCGACGAGGACGCCTACGCGCCGCGGCTGTTCAGCGAATCGCTCCAAATGGTCTTCCTGTCGAGCTCGTTCTCCAAGTCGGTGTCGCTGTACGGCGAGCGCATCGGTGCAGCCAGCGTCGTCGCGGGGAGCGCGGACGAGGCGGCGCGCGTCCTGTCGCAGCTCAAGCGCGTCGTCCGCGCCAACTACTCCAACCCGCCGACGACGGGAGCCGACATCGTCGCGCGCATCCTGTCCACGCCGGAGCTGCGCAGGCAATGGGACGGCGAAGTCGCCGGCATGCGCGACCGCATCAAGGCGATGCGCAAGGCGCTGGTAGACGGCATCCATGCGCGCGTGCCGGGCGTGGATTTTTCGTTCGTGCTGAGGCAGCGCGGCATGTTCTCCTACTCGGGGCTCACGCGCGAGCAGGTGCTGCGCCTGCGCTCGGAGTTCTCGATCTACACCATCGAGACCGGCCGCATCTGCGTCGCCGCGCTGACCACGAAGAACATCGATTACGTCGCCGACGCCGTCGCCAAGGTCATCAAATAGCAGGGTTTTTCACTGCCTTTGCCGTTGCTGGAGCACGGCAAAATCGCTACAATTCCGGCCCTTCGCACGATTCCTCGATAGCTCAGTTGGTAGAGCGTCGGACTGTTAATCCGCAGGTCCCTGGTTCGAGTCCAGGTCGAGGAGCCACCCGCCCCGTCCACGGAGGAATGCCGGCATGGAAATGAGCGCGGAAGAGGTCAAGCAGTTCTGGCGCGGGTTCTGCCAGCGCCGCAAGATCAGCGCTGAGCTCATCGCCAAGGGCGAAGCGGTGATCGAGAAGGATCCGGACTACTGGGCCGACCAGACGATGGCCGACCTGCTCGACACGCTCTCGGGCAAGAAGCCGAGCTGAACGTCACTCGGCCCCGAGGCCGGTCGCTAACGGCACCATGAGGTCCACCGGCTTGGACGGATAAGGCTGCGCGGCCGCCGGAGGCAGGTTCGCAGCCGCCGCGAGCATGCTCGCCGGGATCCGCAGGAAGGATGTCACGCTGCCATCGTGCCTGCGAGCCGGCGATGGCGCAATCGAGGCCGCCGGCGCGCGCCGCGACAGTAGAATCGCGCCATGCCCGACCGCCCGACCCGGAGCGCGCGCCACGCACGGCGATCGAGGATCGCGCTCGCCGCGCTCGCCGCGGCGGCGGCGTCGCTCGCGCTCGCCGCCGGCGTCGGAATGGCGCCGATCGGCGCTGCCATCGACGGCGTTCTGGCGCTCGC
>DATIYN010000062.1:0-30901 GCA_035517595.1 Burkholderiales bacterium | reverse complement strand
GACAAAGTCAAGAATTGCAAAGCCGTCGGCCTCGCCGAGCGCCTGCGCGGCGCGCAGCAGGCCGTGCCCGTAGGCGTTGGCCTTGAGGATCGCCCAGATCTTCGCCGGCCCGGCGTGCCTGCGCGCGATCGCGAGGTTGTGCGCGAACGCAGCAGAACTGATCGTCGCGCGGATGGGCCTGGGCATGGGAAGCAGGATACCCGTCGCACAGGCAAAGGTCATCCAGGGAGGGCCGCGCAAGGCGCGGCGTGCCATGCTATAAGAACCGCCGCATGGGATCTGGCTTCTACATCATCATGGCGGCGCAGTTTTTTTCTTCGCTCGCCGACAACGCGCTGCTGGTGGCGGCGATCGCGCTGCTCATGCAGGCCGATTCGCCGCCCTGGATGACGCCGTACCTGAAGTTCTTCTTCGTCATCTCGTACGTGGTGCTCGCGCCATTCGTCGGCGCCTTCGCCGACCGGCTGCCGAAGGGCACCGTGATGTTCGTCGCCAACACGATCAAGATCGCCGGCTGCGCGCTGATGCTGTTCGACGTCAACCCGCTCGCCGCCTACGCGCTCGTGGGGCTCGGGGCGGCGGCCTACTCGCCTGCCAAGTACGGCATCCTTACCGAGTACCTGCCGCACTCCAAGCTCGTCGCCGCCAACGGCTGGATCGAGGGCCTCACGGTCGCCTCGATCATCCTCGGCGTGGTGCTCGGCGGCTTCCTGATCCGCACCGGGGTCGCCGACGTGCTGCTCGGCATCGACCTGCCGTGGATCGAAACGGGCATCGACACGCCGCCCGACGCGGCGGTGGCGATCATCATCGTGGTCTATGCGCTCGCGGCCATGTTCAACCTCTACATCCCGCGCACCGGCACGCCGCTCAAGGCGCTGCCCGGGCACCCGTACCAGACGCTGCGCGATTTTTCGCGCTGCATCGACAGCCTGTGGCGCGACAAGCTCGGCCAGATCTCGCTTGCGGTGACGACGCTGTTCTGGGGCGCGGGCGCCACGCTGCAGTTCATCGTCATCGACTGGTCGGCGGCGGCGCTCGGCTACAACCTGTCGGACGCCTCCATGCTGCAGGGCGTCTGCGCGCTCGGCATCGCCGCGGGCGCCGTGATCGCCTCGTTTGCGGTGCGGCTGGACAACGCGGTCAGGGTGATTCCGCTGGGCATCCTCATGGGGCTCATCGTGATCCTCATGGACGGCGTGCGCAGCGTCTGGCTGGCGGTCCCTCTGATCGTCCTGATCGGCGCGCTCGCGGGCTTTTTCGTGGTGCCGATGAACGCGCTGCTGCAGCACCGCGGCCACCACCTGGTCGGCGCGGGGCGCTCGATCGCGGTGCAGAACTTCAACGAGAACACCTCGATCCTCGTCATGATCGCGCTCTACTCGCTGCTGCTCGCCGCGGGAATGTCGATCTACTGGGTGATCGCTCTGTTCGGCGCATTCGTCGCCGGCACGATGTTCCTCGTGCTGCGCTGGCACCGCTACAACTGCAGCGCGCACCCCGAGGAGGTCGAGAAGCTGCTCGCCTTCGCCCGCGCGGAGAGCGGGCACCACCACTAGGCCCGGATCGTCTTCCTCGCGAACACGAGGTCGGCCCAGGCCTTGGCCTTGTCCGGCAGGTTCCTGAGCAGGTAGGCCGGGTGGTAGGTAACGATCAGCGGCACGCCGGCGTAGCGGTGCACGCGCCCGCGCAGGCTGGCGATCGTCGCGTCGGATCCGAGCAGCGTCTGCGCCGCGAAGCGGCCCATCGCGACGATGAGCTTCGGCTGGATGAGCGCGACCTGGCGCAGCAGGTGCGGAGAGCATTTCGCCACCTCGTCGGGCTCCGGGTTGCGGTTGCCCGGCGGCCGGCACTTCAGCACGTTGGCGATGTAGACGTTCCGGCCGCGCGCGAGGCCTATCGAGAACAACATGTGGTCGAGCAGCTTGCCCGCCTGCCCTACGAAGGGCTCGCCGAGGCGGTCTTCCTCGGCGCCCGGCGCCTCGCCGACGAGCATCCACTCGGCATGCTCGTCGCCCACGCCGAACACGGTCTGCGTGCAGCCCGCGCGCAGCTTGCAGTCGGTGCAGCCGGCGACCTTTGCCTTCAGCTGCGGCCAGCTCATGTTTGCGACCGATTCCGGTCCTTCGTCTTCCCCGGCGTTGACCTCGGGAGAATCCGTTCTCGGCCTGGAGCGCAACTTCCAGACCGGACCCAATCCCATTTCCTCGAGGATTTCGTCGCGCCTGCTCATAGCGCGTGCGTGAACACGAGCGCGTCCTCGCGCCCGCCTTGCGCCGGGTAGTAGCCGCCGCGCACCGCGACCTGGCGAAAGCCGAAGCGGCGGTAAAGGGCCCTGGCGCCCTCGTTGCTCGGGCGCACCTCGAGAAAGATGTGCAGTCCGCCGCGAGCGCGCGCGAGGCGCATCGCCTCGGCGAGCAGCGTGCTGCCGTGGCCCGCGCGCTGGTGCGCCGCCGCGACCGACAGGTTGAGCAGGTGTGCCTCGCCCGCGGCAACCATCACGATGAAGTAGCCGACCAGCGCCTCGCCCGCGCGCCAGGTCCAGCACTGGTAGCCCGCCTTCAGCGAGTCGACGAAGTTGCCGCGCGTCCAGGGATGCGAGTAGATCGCGTTCTCGATCTCCAGCACTTCCGCGAGATCGGCTTCGCGCATGGGCGCGAAGCACGGCTCGTCCTTGAGGACCGCGCTCACCCGGCGGCCCGCTCCGCCTCGGTGAGCGCGACCTTGTCGCGCACGTAGACCGGCACCGCCTGCGCCGCGTCGACGCCTTCGCGCGCAGCGAGCCTCGGCGCGGCGAGGCGCGCGACCGAGATGGCGGAGGGGTGGATGTCCGGATTCACGCGCGCCAGTCCGAGCGAGCCGCAGGCGGCGAAGCCGTTGCCGCAGCCGATCCAGCCCTCGCCGGGCGGCTTCGGCAGCTGCGCCGGCGCGGCGCACCGCGCGGGAATCACCTCGCGCCAGCGGGAGCCGCTGCTCCCCTCGATTCGCTCGAGCGCGGCAAAGTACACCTCGTGCATGCGCGCATCGAGGCAGGCGACGACGCGCGCCGCGCCCGACTCCTCGGCGAGCGACTCGAGCGTCGAGACGCCGATCGCCGGGAGGCCCCGCGCGAACGCCAGGCCCTGCGCCACGCCGCAGGCGATGCGCAGCCCCGTGAACGAGCCCGGTCCCGCGCCGAAGGCCACGGCATCGAGTTGCGGCGCTGCAATGTCTTTCAATTTGAAGAGCTCTTCAAGCATGGGCAGCACGCGTTCCGAATGCCCCTGGCCCACGCGCTCCTCGACGCCCGCGATCTCGCCGTCGAGCCACAGCGCGACCGAGCACCACTCGGTCGAGGTCTCGAAGGCGGCGAATTTCATGCGGCATTCTAGCTATACTCAACAGCATGAAGACATTCAAGATCGCAGTCATCGCCGGGGACGGCATCGGACGCGAAGTGATGCCGGAGGGAGTGCGCGTGATGGAGGCGGCCGGCGCGCGCCACGGCCTTGCGTTCCAGTGGAGGGAGTTCGACTGGAGCTGCGACTGGTACCGGCAGCACGGCAAGATGTGCCCGGACGAAGCGCCGCAGATCCTGCGCCAGTTCGACGCCATCTACTTCGGCGCGGTCGGCAACCCCGCCATCGTCCCGGACCACATCTCGGCCTGGGGCCTGCTCATCAATTTCCGCCGCTGGTTCGACCTGTACGTGAACCTGCGGCCCGTGCGCCTGTTCGAGGGCCTGCCCTGCCCGCTCGCGGGCCGCAAGCCCGGCGACATCGACTATTGCGTCGTGCGCGAGAACACCGAAGGGGAATACGGCAGCACCGGCGGGCGCATCTACGAAGGCACCGAGCGCGAGATCGTGATGCAAACCGCGGTCTTCAGCCGCAAGGGCACGGAGCGCATCATGAAGTACGCATTCGAGCTGGCGAAGACGCGCAAGAAGCACGTGACCTCGTGCACCAAGTCGAATGGCATCTCCATCACCATGCCCTGGTGGGACGAGCGCTTCGCCGAGATGAAGAAGAAGTACCCCGAAGTGCGCGCGGACCAGTACCACGTCGACGGCCTGTCGATCCAGATGGTCCTCAACCCGGACCGCTTCGACGTCATCGTCGCCTCCAACCTGTTCGGCGACATCCTGTCGGACCTCGGGCCCGCGACCGCGGGCACGATCGGCATTGCGCCCTCGGGCAACATCAATCCCGAGCGCACCGCGCCCTCGATCTTCGAGCCGGTGCACGGCTCGGCCCCCGACATCGCCGGGCGCAGGATCGCCAACCCCATCGGCCAGATCTGGTCGGGCGCGCTGATGCTCGAGCACCTAGGCCATCCCGAGGCGGCCGCGGACGTGGTGCACGCCATCGAGCGCGTGATCGTCGATGGGCCGCACACGCCCGACATGAAGGGCAAGGCGTCCACCGCGGAAGTGGGCGCGGCGGTCGCCGAAGCCGTGCGCGCCGCGGCGCGCAAGGCGGCCTGACCGGCCTAGTCGGACGCCACCAGCCGGACCTGCAGCTCGACGCGCTTGCCGGCGCGCAGCAGCGTGACCGGGATGGTCTCGCCCGGCTGGCGCGCCTCGAGCACCTCGAGCATGTCGTCCAGCGACGCGACCGGCCTGCCGTCGACGGCGGTGATGATGTCGCCCAGGACGATCTCGCCGCTGCGGCCGCGGCGAAACGGCCGGATGCCGGCCGCCGCCGCGGGGCTGCCGGGCACCACGCCCAGCACGGCCACGCCCTTCGGCAGGCGCAAAGACGCGTTGAACTGCTCGGAACCCGTCTGGATGCCGAGCGCCGGCCGGGTGAACTTGCCGTCGCGGATCAGCCGCGGCACGACGCGGTTCACTTCGTCCACCGGGATCGCGAAGCCGATGCCCGCCGAGGCCCCGGACGGACTGAAGATCGACGTGTTGACGCCGATCAGGCGCCCCGCCGAGTCGAGCAGCGGGCCGCCGGAATTGCCGGGATTGATCGCGGCGTCGGTCTGGATCACGCCGCGAATCTTGCGGTCGTTGACCGCGTCGATCTCCCGGTTCAGCGCGCTGATGATGCCCGTCGTGAGCGTCTGGTCCAGGCCGAACGGATTGCCGATCGCGTAGACCTTCTGCCCGACCTGCAGGTCGCGGCTGGTGCCGATCGCGACGGGCTTGAGCTTCGCGCGCGGCGCGCCGATGCGCAGCACTGCGAGGTCGCGGTCGGGGTAGGCGCCCACGAGCTCGGCCTTCCACTCCGACTGGTCCGCGAGCGTGACGCGCGCGGCGCTCGCGCCCTGGATCACGTGGAAATTGGTGACGACGTGCCCGCGCTCGTCCCAGAGGAAGCCGCTGCCCGTGCCGCTCGGCACCTGCGACACGTCCATCGAGAACAGGTCGCGGCTCACTTCCAGCGTGGTGATGTGGACCGTCGAGGCCGAGCTCGCGCGGAACACCGCGATATTGCGCTGCTCGTCCTCGGTGAGCGCGCCTCGAGGCGCGACCGCGCGCGGCTCGCCGCCGGGCCGGTGCTTCTCCTGCGCGAACGGCTCCGCAGGCCGGACCAGCGCGCCCGCCGCCAGCAACAGCAGGAGCAGCAGCGAGATCCTGCGATATGCTTGCATGGTGAAATCGTACCGGATCGCGTCGATCCCCGGCGACGGGATCGGCAGGGAAGTCATTTCTGCGGGAATCGAGGTCGTGCAGGCATTGTGCGCACTCGAATCCCTGGAAGTGAAATTCGAGCACTTTGATTGGTCCTCCGAGCGCTATCTCAAGACCGGAGCGTACATCCCTGCCGACGGGCTCGAGAGGCTCAAGGCCTTCGACGCGATCTTCTTCGGCGCGGTCGGCTCGCCCGACGTGCCCGACCACGTCTCGCTGTGGGGCCTGCGCCTGCCGATCTGCCAGGGCTTCGACCAGTACGCCAACGTGCGTCCGTCGCGGGTGCTGCCCGGAATCAAGTCGAAGCTCGAAGGCGGAAACAAGATCGACTGGGTGATCATCCGCGAGAATTCCGAGGGCGAGTACTCGGGCTCGGGCGGACGAGTGCACAAGGGTCTGCCCGAGGAAATCGCCACCGAAACGTCCGTCTTCACGCGCGCGGGCGTGGAACGAATTCATCGATTCGCCTTCGGTCTCGCCCGCAAGCGTCCTCGCAAGAATCTGACCCTGGTGACGAAATCAAATGCCCAGCGGCACGGCATGGTGCTGTGGGACGAGATCTTCTACGAGGTCGCAAAGGAATTCCCCGAGGTGAAGACGAACCGCGTGCTCGTCGACGCGGTCACCACTCAGATGGTGCTCAAGCCCGCGTCGCTCGACACCCTCGTCGCCTCCAACCTGCACGCCGACATCCTCTCGGACCTCGCCGCCGCGCTCACCGGCTCGCTCGGCATCGCGCCCACCGCCAACCTCAATCCGGAGCGCAAGTTCCCCTCGATGTTCGAGCCGATCCACGGCTCGGCCTTCGACATCACGGGCAAGGGCATCGCCAATCCGATCGCCGCCTTCTGGACCGCCGCGATGATGCTCGAGCACCTCGGCGAGCCGAAGGCCGCGGCGCGCCTGATGAGGGCGATCGAGCGCACCACCGAGGAGCAGGTGTTCACGCCCGACCTGGGCGGCGTGCACGACACGCGCGCGGTCACGAGCGCCGTAAAGAGAGCTCTCTAGCTCGTTAGTGCTGCATCTAGACACCGCGAAGAATCGGCTCGTCGGCATCGGCCTCGTCTCGGCCACGTTCTTCTGCTTCGCGGTGCTCGACTGCGGCGCGAAGTGGCTGGTGCACTCGCTGCCGGTCGTGCTGGTGGTCTGGCTGCGCTTCCTCGTGCACGCGCTGCTGAGCGCGCTGCTGCTCGCGCCGCGCCTCGCCCGCGGCGGGCTCCGATCGCGCCGGCCGGGGCTGCAGCTGCTGCGCGCGACGTTCCTGCCGGTGATGACCGGCCTCAACTTCTGGGCGCTGCAGTACCTGCAGCTCGCCGAGACCGGCTCGATCCAGTTCTCGGTGCCGATCATCATCGCGCTGCTGGCCGCGCCGATGCTCGGCGAGCGCATGGACCGCGCGCGCTGGGCCGCGATCGCGGTGGGCTTCGCAGGCGTGCTGATCATCGTGCGCCCCGGCACGCAGGGATTCCACCCGGCGCTGCTGCTGTCGCTGATCACCGCGTTCCTGTACGCGCTGTTCAACCTGCTCACGCGCCAGCTCGCGGCGCACGACACGCCCGAGACCACGCAGCTCTGGTCCTCGTTCGGCGCCACCGCCGCGATCATGCCCTTCGCGCTCGCAGCCTGGCAGGCGCCCTCCGCCGCGCTGCAGTGGGCGGTGCTCCTGCTCATCGGCACCGCCGGCGGACTCGGCCATTACCTGCTCGCGCTTGCGCACCGCTATGCGCCCGCCTCGGTGCTCGCGCCCTTCCTCTACCAGCAGATCGTCTGGATGATGCTGCTCGGCTACCTCGTGTTCGGCGACGTGCCGGACCGGGCCGTGGTCACGGGCGCGGCCGTCGTCATCGCCAGCGGCGCCTACCTGCTCTATCGGGAGAAACGCAGCTAGTCGCAGTCCTTGGCCGGCGGGATGTCCGCGAGCAGCTTGCCGAGGCGCGGCAGATCGCCCGACTCGAGCGCGAGGCTGAAGATCGGCGTTCCCCTCGCGCCCTCGCGCTCGACGATGTGCTCGGGGCGGATGCGGAACGTCCCGAGGATCTTCCTGCCGCTCATCACCACCAGCGTCGAATAGCAGGCGAGCTTCGTGTCGCCGCCGCGCCAGGCGCGCGCGCGCAGCGCGTTCAGCTCGCCGACGATCGGGCTCACCTTGTCGCGGCCCTCGAGCAGCACCGACGGCGAGCCGTAGTTCGCGACGCGGATCGCCGACACGCCGCGCAGCGCCGGGCGCTCCCCCGCCGCGCCGGCGGCCGCGGCCTGCGCGAGCAGCGCGAGCGCAGCGACGCGGGCGGCGAAGCGCGTCACCGGCCCGCCTGCTTCGCCTCGTACATCGCCTTGTCGGCGCGGCGCAGCAGCGTCTCGGCGTCGACGCCGTCCTCCGGGTAGAGGCTCGAGCCCACGCTGCACGAGGTCGGCACATCCTGGCCCTCGATCCGGCAGGGCGCGCTCGTCGCCTCGAGCACGCGGCGCGTGGCCTGCGCGATGGAGTCCCCGGACGGCAGCCCCGGCAGCAGCAGCACGAACTCGTCCCCGCCGATGCGCGCGACGGTGTCGCCGGTGCGAAGGCAGCGGCGCAGCCGCTGGGC
This sequence comes from Burkholderiales bacterium, assembly GCA_035517595.1. Lineage (GTDB taxonomy): Bacteria > Pseudomonadota > Gammaproteobacteria > Burkholderiales > SG8-39 > RBG-16-66-20. The sequence goes on along the minus strand of DATIYN010000062.1, from coordinate 22,696 downwards.
GATCACGCGGATCAGCTCGTCGCCCGCCTTGTGCCCGAGCGTGTCGTTGACGTGCTTGAGCCGGTCGAGGTCGATGAACAGCATGCCGACGTGCGTCTTCTCGCGCGACGCCTGGCGGATCGCCTGCTCGATGCGGTCCTGCAGCAGGTAGCGGTTCGGCAGCCCCGTGAGGCCGTCGTGCGTGGCCTGGTGCGCCATGCGGCGCTCCTGCATCTTGCGCTCGCTGATGTCCTCGACCGTGCCCTCGTAGTAGCGGATCGCGCCATCGGCGCCGCGCACCGCGCGTGCGTTCTCCGAGATCCAGATCACGCTGCCGTCGCGCAGGCTGACCTGCGACTCGAAGCCGGTGACCTTGCCGCGCAGCTGCATCTCGCGCATGAACTCCTCGCGCCGGCCGGGCTCGACGTAGAGCTGGTGCTCGATGTCCTGCAGCGCCGCGATCAGCGCCTCCGGCGAGTCGTAGCCGTACAGGCGCGCGAGCGCCGGATTGGCGGACAGGTAGCGGCCCTCCGGCGTGGTCTGGAAGATGCCCTCGATCGCGTTCTCGAAGATGCTGCGGTAGCGCGCCTCGGCGTCGCGCAGCGCCGTCTCGTCCTCGCGCTGGCGCGTGATGTCCTCGACGATCCCCTGGATCGCCTGCGCCTTGCCGTCGGGCGCGAAAACGCCGCCGCCGCGCTCCGAGACCCAGCGCACCGCGCCGTCGGCGCGCAGGATGCGGTAGGCGACGTCGAAGCGCCGCCGCGCGGCGATCGCGTCGCGGATCGCCGCGCGCACGCGCGCCCGGTCCTCCGGGTGCGTGACCTCCTCGTAGGAGATGCGGCTGTTGAACAGCAGGTCCTCCGGCCGGTAGCCCGTGACCGCGCGGCTGCCCTCGCTGACGAACTCCATCGTCCAGAATTCGTCGTCGCGGCAGCGGTACACCATGGCGTCGAGCTGCGACAGGAGCATCTTCAGCATGCGCTCCTGGTCGCCGCGCGCCGGTGCGTCGCCCAGCGGATGGACCTTGCGGTTCGACATGGCCGCACAGTATAGACTTGCCCCCGACGCTATCGGGGAGGAAGGCCCGTGGTCTCGGTTCCGCTGTGGCTGGCCGTGCTCGCCGGCGCGCTCGCCGCCTGGGCCGCGTACGACAAGCTGCTGATGCCGGCGCTGCGTTGGTTCCTCGCCGGCCGCGCCAACGTCGTGCTCGAGGAAGTGTCCTCGCGCCTGCGCATCGGAGTGCGCCCCTTCCAGCGCACGCGCCGACAGGTGCTGATCCACCGGCTGCTGGGCGACCCCAAGGTGCTCGCCGCGGCAGAGCAGCATGCGGCGCAGCAGAAGGTCCCGCTGCCGGCGGCGCTGGAGATCGTCGAGCGCTACGCGCGCGAGATCGTTCCCGCGTTCAACGCCTACCTCTACTTTCGCCTGGGCTACTGGGCCGGCCGCAAGCTCGCGCAGGGGCTGTATCGCGTGCGCCTCGGCTTCGTGGACACCGAGGCGCTGATGAAGGTACCCGACGACGCCACGGTGGTGTTCGTGATGAACCACCGCTCCAACATGGACTACGTCCTCGCCGGCTACCTCGCCGCGGACAAGGCCGCGCTGTCCTACGCGGTGGGCGAATGGGCGCGCACCTGGCCGCTGTCGGCGCTGATCCGCTCGATGGGCGCCTACTTCGTGCGGCGCAATTCCCGGGACGATCTCTACCGGCGAGTGCTCGAGCGCTACATCGTGATGGCCACGCAGGCCGGCGTGCCGCAGGCGGTGTTTCCCGAGGGCGGCCTCACGCGCGACGGCCTGATGCGCGAGCCCCGGCTCGGCGTCGTGGACTACATGCTGCGCGGGTTCTGGCTGGACGGGCAGCGCGACCTGGTGTTCGTGCCGCTCGGCCTGAACTACGACCGCGTGCTGGAGGACCGCACGCTACTGCTTTCGGCCGATCCGAACGCGCGCAAGCCCGGCCGCTTCTGGGCCGCCTGGAACACGCTCGGCTTCGTCGCCAACAACCTGCGCCTCATGCTGAAGAGCGACTGGCACCGCTTCGGCTACGCCTGCGTGAACTTCGGCGCCCCGATCTCCATGAAGGAGTACTGCGCGCTGCGCGGCCTGGACTTCCAGAAGCTCGCGGGCGAGGCGCGCAGGCAGGCGATCGCCGAGCTCGGCCGGCACCTCATGGCGCGCGTCGGCGGCATCGTGCCGGTGGTGCCGGTCCCGCTCATCGCCTCGGTGTTCGTCGAGAACCGACAGAAGCCCATGTCCGAGCTGGAGCTCAAGGCCGGCGTCGAGCGGTTTGTCGGCAAGCTCGGGGCGAAAGGAGCGCACGTCTATATCCCGCGCCGCGATCTCGACTATGCGGTCGCCGTAGGGCTGCGCATGCTCACGCTGCGCAAGTTGGTCGAGGAAAAGGACGGGCTATACGCCCCGCGGCCGTCGGACTTGCCGCTAATTCTCTACTACGCCAACTCGATTGCCCATCTGTTCAAGTGAGCCCGCCGTTGTCCGCTGGTTGCGCAACAGCCACTCAGCATTTCCTGCCGGCCCATTGCCCGACCGACTCGAGCAGATTTGCCGAAGCATGCGGCAGATTCAGGAACCTGCAGCCCGCGCGTTGCGCCGGAGTGCCGTCAGCGAGCACCGCTGGCCCCGTATGCCGCACTTCCAGATCGACGATGATCGGGTCTTCGCCGGGGATTTCGATGCGGCAACCCTTGAGGAACATGCCTGCCTCCAGCGAGACGTTGGGGCCGGCTTGCAGGATGCCGATGCCGCCAGGACTGATGTCGAGGATGCTCGCTTCGACGTAGTTCACGCCCTCGGCCGAGGCGACGAACCGCAACATCCGTTCAGGCGGCACCTTCGCGCGCTCGAACGCGCGGCGCTGGCCGCCGTCGACGACGCGCGCAACCCGGCCCGGCGTTTCATCCGCTGGTCCTCGGTGACCGGTTGCCTGTTTCGTCCTCGCCTCAATCGCCTCGTGTCCGCCCTCAAGAGAGAACAGCGTCCGCAAGCCCATGTCGCCTCCTTCGAACGGTGACGCCGATTCTCGGTGTTGCCAGGCTCGATCCATTGATCCATCTCAAATTCGTGCAGAATCCGCGTCATGAAGGCAACCCGGGCGGCGCAGGTAGCGAGAGCGTTTGGCGAGCAAGAAGCCTGATTCCCTTTTGGCCATGGCCGACCGACCCGACGCGAATGACCTTGGAGCGCGCGCCAGCGAAACCGGGCAGCTTCTGGTGCGATCCGGCATCGAAATCGTGCACACGCTCGAAGCGATGCGCGACGCGGGAGACCTTCTTTCCGCAGACCTCGAGTCCGAGGACCACTTGTTCATCACGCGGCTGTTGGAAGTCGATGCCCGCGGCGGGACCATGACGACCCGGTGGAGCGAGTCGAAGGAAGCCAACGCTCTGGTCATGGACAAGCATTCGGTGACCTTCAACGCCAACCACGCGGGTCTGCACTATCACTTCGTCGCCGATCACCCGCGCGAGATCGAATCCAGGCGCCAGCCCGCCATTCAGTTCTCCCTGCCCGGAACCATGCTCGCCGCGCAGCGGCGGGCGGCGCCGCGCTTCAAAGTACCGCCAAGGGTTCCCTTGAGGTGTGAAATCACCCTGGGACCGATGTCCTTCGATGCCCTGGTCGTCGATGTCAGCCTCGGGGGGATCGGCGCCATCATCTACGATCCGTCGATACGGCTGGATGTCGGGATGATCGTTCCTCGCGCCAGGATCCTGCTGCCGGGGCATGCGCCGGTGCTGGCGGCATTCGAGGTGCGCCATATCAGGACGGTGACGCGCGCAGGGGGGACGATTGCCAAGCGAGCCGGCTGCCGCTTCATCGCGCCGAGCGCAGGCATCGAGGCGCTGGTCCGCCTGTTCCTCTCGGCGGTCGCCTAGCGCTTCTCGAGATCGCGGTTGGCGTCCTGCACGTCGCGGCGCAGCTGCTGGCGCTGCTCGGGGCTGAAGCGGGCCGGGTCCGCCATGCGCTGCTGCTGCCAGCGCGCGCGCGCTTCCTCGCGCGACATCTGGCCGCTGCGCACCTGCTCGCGCAGCTGCTGGCGCTGCTCCCAATCCAGGCGCCGCTGCGGCGGCGGCGTCGGCATCGGGCCGCCGTTGTGCCGCCCGCCGTGCATCGGCTGGGCGAGCGCGGGCGACAGCACCAGTGCCGCGAGGAGCGCCGCGAGAATTCTCATAGGTCCGCTGCATCTTACGTGCGCGTCAGACGCGCCGAACGCAATCGCGTTTATTATTTGTAACAATTCGTGTCCACCACCGCTTGGGGCAACACGTTGTTGCATCGGGCGGCAGGCGCCCATGTAACCTGCATCGCATGGCCGAGCTGAAGAAACGCATCCTCGTCGTCGACGACGACCAGCGCCTGCGCGAGCTGGTCGTGCGCTACCTCAACGAGCAGGGCTTCGAGGGGCGCGCGGTCTCCGACGCGCAGGGCATGGACCGGCAGCTCGTGCGCGAGCGCTACGACCTCATCGTGCTCGACCTCATGCTGCCGGGCGAGGACGGCCTCGCCATCTGCCGCCGCCTGCGCGGCGACAAGACCGCGCAGGCCAGCGGGCCGGCAATCATCATGCTGACGGCGAAGGGCGACGAAGTGGACCGCATCGTCGGCCTGGAGATGGGCGCAGACGACTACCTGCCCAAGCCGTTCAATCCGCGCGAGCTGGTCGCGCGCGTGAACGCCGTGCTGCGCCGCCGGCAGCCGGCCGGGCCGCCCGGCGCACCGGCCGCCGACACCGAGATCCACCGCTTCGGCGCCTTCGAGTTCAACCTCGCGACGCGCAGCCTCGCGAGGGACGGCAAGCCCGTCGCGCTGACGACCGGCGAGTTCTCCGTGCTCAAGGTGCTCGTGCAGCACCCGCGCCAGCCGCTGTCGCGCGACAAGCTCATGGAGCTCGCGCGCGGCCGCGAATACGGCGTGTTCGACCGCTCGATCGACGTGCAGATCTCGCGCCTGCGCAAGATCGTCGAGGACGACCACGCGCATCCGCGCCACATCCAGACGGTCTGGGGCTTCGGCTACGTGTTCGTTCCCGACGGCAATCCGCAGGCCGCCTGAGCGCGCGCGCCCCGGCGCCCCATGAGCCTTTTCACGCGCTCGTTCCTGCTGATCGCGCTGCTGATCGTCGCCTCGGCGGCTGCCGTCGTGCAGCTGTACCGCGTGTACGAGCGCGAGCCGCGCTCGCGCGTTCTCGCGCAGCAAACGATCAGCATCGTCAACATCACGCGCGCGGCCCTGGTCAACGCGGACCCGGTCCTGCGCCGCAACCTGCTGCTCGAGATCAACGAGCGCGAGGGCATCCGCCTGGCGCCGGTGACCGCGGGCGAGAAGCTGCAGCCGCTGCCGGATCGCCCCTTCCTGGAGCTGCTCGCCGGGCGCGTGCGCGCCGCGCTCGGGCCGGAGACGCGGTTCGCATTCGCGCGCGACGGCGTGCGCGGATTCTGGGTGAGCTTCGCGATCGACGAGGACGAGTACTGGGTGATGCTGCCGCGCGAGCGCATCGAGCGCCGCTTCGGCCTGGAGTGGGTCGGCGCCGGGCTCGCGCTGCTCGCGCTGGCGCTGGCCGGCGCCTGGCTGATCGCCTCGACGCTGAGCCGGCCGCTCGCCGCAATCGCCGCCGCGGCCGGCGAGGTCGGCCGCGGCGGCGCGCCCGCGGCGCTCGACGAAGGCAGCGGCCCGCGCGAGATGCGCACCGTATCGCGCGCCTTCAACCGCATGGCGGGGAGCCTCGCGGCGATGGAGCGCGAGCGCGCGACGGTGCTCGCCGGCATTTCGCACGACCTGCGCACGCCGCTGTCGCGGCTGCGCCTCGCGCTCGAGATGAGCGGCGCCGACGCGGCCTCGACCGAGGCGATGCACGCGGACATGGAGGAGATCGACCAGGTCATCGCGCAGTTCCTGTCGTTCGCCAAGAACGAGGACGAGCCCCAGGTCCCGGGCAACCTGGACGAGCTGATGTCGGAGGTCGCCCTCAACTACGCCAGGCGCGAGCAGAACGTGTCCTTCAGGCCCGGCGGGGTCGGCTTGGTGCGCTTCGCGCCGCTGGCGGTGCGCCGCGCGGTCACCAACCTCATCGACAACGCCCTGCGCTATGCCGGCGGCGCGGTCGAAGTCGCCACGCGCAGCGGGCCCCGCCACGTGCAGGTCGAGGTTCTCGACCGCGGGCCCGGCGTGCCGGCCGCCGAGGTCGATCGCCTCAAGCGGCCGTTTACGCGGCTCGACGAGGCGCGCAGCGGACCGGGCGGCGCGGGCCTCGGCCTGGCGATCGTCGACCGCATCGCGCGCGCGCACGGCGGCCAGCTCGTGCTCGCGCCGCGCGAAGGCGGCGGTCTGGTCGCGCGCCTCGAGCTCGCGCGCTAACTGCGCGCGGCCTCCGCGAGCAGCCAGGTGCGGAACGCCGCGACGTCGGCGCGCGCAGCCGATTCCACGGTGCTCACCGTGTAGTAGGCGTACCGGAGCGGCAGCGCGAGCGCGAACGGCGCGACCAGCCTTCCAGAGGCGAGATCGGAGCCGCCCAGCACCGGCATGCTGAGCGCCACACCCATGCCGTCGGCCGCCGCCTCCAGCGCAAGCATCGCGTGGCTGAAGTGCAGTCCGCGAGCCGTGTCCACGCCCTCGACCCCCGCCGCCTTCAGCCAGGCCGGCCACATCGGGCCGCCGTCGTCGTAGGTCACGTTGTCGTGGATCAGCACCTGGCTTGCGAGGTCCGCGGGCGCGCGCAGCGGCCGCTCTCCCTGCAGCAGCTTGGGGCTGCACATGGGCGTCACCGCGACCGCCCTCAGCTTGTCGACGCGATAGCCCGGGTATTCGCCGGCGCCGAAGCGCACCGCGATGTCGGCGTCCTCGAGCGGCGCGCTCGGGTCGCCGTCGCCGCCCACGGGGTCGCCCTTTTTCGGATCGATGAGGCGCGTGCTCGCGTGGATGCGCACGTCGAGATCAGGATGCGCGCCGACGAACCGGTGAAGCCGGGGTGCGAGCCAGCGCGAGGCGAGCGAGGTCGCGACGCTCACGGCCAGCGTGCCTTCCTCGGCGACCGCGCGCAGCTCGTCGATCGCGTCGGCGAGCCGGCCGAAGCCTTCGCTCAGCCGCGGCAGCAGCGCCTGGCCGCCGCGCGTGAGCTCGAGGCCGCGTTTCAGACGACGAAACAGCGGCCGTCCGAGGTGATCCTCGAGTCCCTTGATCTGATGGCTGATCGCGGCCGGCGTCACGTGCAACTCCTTGGCCGCCAAGGCAAAACTCCCGAGGCGGGCCGCAGCCTCGAAAGCGCGCAAGGCGTTCAAAGGGGGAAGACGCGACGCCTTATGAGCTTTAGTATCCATTAGGACAAGAATAACTCAATTGATGCAGTGCAACTTAAGCGATTTCATGTAATCCAACCAGCGTAAATGTTGATATGGATTTAGAAGAGACTCATGTCATAGCACTGTAATTGTGCTATGCAGCAATATAGACAAACTACCGGAGAATAGCGATGGCAGATAAAGTTAGAAAAAGTAATGCTAAATGGGAGAACGTCGACGCACGTCTTGCCGAAGTCCAGATGAGCAGCTACGCGAGGCTCAAGGCTCAGGCGCAGCTCGAGCGGGCCGAGGCCATCGCCGACACTCTGGTGGTGCTTTCCGCGACCGTGAAACGCGCGCTCAAACAGATGTTCGTGCGCCCCTATCAGCAGCCCAACGCGTCGATCCGCTGAGACGATGGCAAATACGGTCGTGGTGCAGCGGCTGAACCCGAGGCACCGCGAGGACATCGTCCGCCACCTGCTGCAGCTGCCGGAGGAAGACCGGCGGCTGCGCTTCGGCCACGTCATCCGCGATGACGCGATTCGCGCCTACGCCGGAGGAATCGACTTCGGGCGCGACCGCGCGTTCGGCATCCACGGCGACGACCTCGAACTCGTCGGATTCGCGCACCTCGCGCTGGATCCGGCCGAGGAGGCCGCGGAGCTCGGCCTGAGCGTCGACCCGCGCCGCCGCGGCAAGGGCCACGGCTACGCGCTGCTGAAGCGCTCGCTGCTGCACGCCGCCAATCTCGGCTGCCGCGCGCTGTTCATGCACTGCCTGGCCGAAAACGCCATCATGATGCACCTGGCCCGCAAGGCGGGGCTCCTGCTCGTGCTCGAAGGCGGCGAAGCCGACGCCCGCCTGCGCCTGGACCGGCGCCACCACGGCAGCGCGCTGCTCGAGACGATCGCCGACCAGGTCGCGCTCATCGACAACCTGCTCAAGCAGCACTACCTCTGGCTCGCGTGCTCCGGCCTGAAGCCCGTGCGCGAGCCGAGCGCACCCCTGCCTATTCAGGCGAGCGCGTAGCGCCGCAGGACCTCGTAGCGGCGCCCCGCGTCCGCGGGGCGCGATTCCACGAGCACGACCTCGTCTACCGGCCAGCGCAGGCGCGGCAGCGGCGGAAGCCCGTCTGGCGCATGTGCATTGCGAATGAGCGTGACGTGCGCCGCAAACTGGCGTTTTTCCGTTTTGAAGTTCTTTGAATTCAAGGACAGAGCTAAATCGTCGGCAAGACGGCCGAGGGGGGCAGGCATCTCGGCTGGACCTGCCCAGACGATCCGATTGTGCGGCCAGTAGCGCGCCTCTACGATCGGCAGGAAGTGCCGAGATCCAACGATCTCGAGCGCCTTGAGCTCCTCCAGGCGGGGCTCCGCAACGTCGCCGAGAAAGGCAAGCGTCAGATGAATCGTGTCGGCCCGCGTCAGGCGCCCGCCCGTGGCCCGGCAAGCCTCGCGCGCCCAGCCATGCAGTGCGGCTGCCGCCTCTCGCGGCGGCCACAGGGCGAAGAACAGTCGCAGCCCGGGCGCGACCCTACTTCTCCGGCAGGTGCTTGCGGTGCAGCGCGGCGAGCGCGCGCGCCGCGGAATCCGGCGACCTGTCCAGCTCGGCGGCGATGAGCTCCATCTCGCGCCGGCCGCGGTTCTGCGACAGCTTCCAGCGCGCCTCGAGCCGCGTGACTGCGATCGAGAAGTTAACGATGCCGTCCAGCATCTGCTCGACGTACTCTTGGCGCAGCGCATCGAACTTCGGCAGCCACTGCGGATCGAGGCTCTCGACCAGCCGGCGCTGGGACGCGGCCTTGACCTCCCGCACCGGGTGGATCTTCGGCACGCCATAGGCGTGCACCGCGGCGTAGTTCCAGGTCGGCACGCGTTCCTGCTCTTCGTACCAGCGCGGCGACACGTAGGCGTGCGGGCCGGAGAAGATCACCAGCACCTCGTCGTCGAAGAACTCCTTCCACTGAGGATTGTTCTTCGCCATGTGCATGTCGATGACGACCTGCTTGCCGTCGTCGTGCACAGTGACCGGGAGGTGCGAGGCGTGCAGCACTCCGCCCGTGCCCGTGACCAGCACGGGGAAGTCGTTCGCCCGCATGAACTCGACGACTTCGACCCTGTTCTGCGGATCGTTGTACGGAGGGCTGTACATTTCCGGGGAAAAACCTCTAGTAGAAGATCATTCGATGAGCGCGATCGCCTGCGCGGCGATGCCCTCCTCCCGCCCGATCGCGCCCAGCTTCTCGGTGGTCGTCGCCTTCACGCTGACGGCGGCGGGCTCGAGGCCCAGGTCGGCGGCGATGTTGCCGATCATCTTCGCGATGTGCGGCGCCATGCGCGGCGCCTGGGCGACGATCGTGCAGTCGATGTTGACGATGCGGTAGCCTTGCGCGCGCAATTTCCTTCCGACTTCCTTCAAGAGGATTCGGCTGCTCGAGTCCTTGTAGCCGGGCTCGCTGTCCGGAAAATGCACGCCGATGTCGCCCATCGAGGCGGCGCCGAGCAGCGCGTCGCAGATCGCGTGCAGCAGCACGTCGGCATCCGAATGACCCGCCAGCCCCTTGCCGTGGGGAATCTCCACACCGCCCATCACGAGCTTGCGGCCCGCGACCAGCGCGTGCACGTCGTAGCCCTGCCCGACTCTCATCGTCCGCCTTTCATCGTTTGGCCAGGATCGCCTCCGCGATCATCAGGTCCTCGGCGAAAGTTACCTTGATGTTCTCGCGGCTGCCCGCGACGAGGCGCGGCGTGAGGCCCATCTGCTCGATCGCGCCGGATTCGTCGGTGATCGGCGCCTTCGCCTCCTTCAGCGCCTGCGCAAGCAGACCGCAGCGGAACATCTGCGGCGTCTGCGCGAGCCAGAGCTGGCTGCGGTCCTGGGTGCCGGAGACGCGCAGCGCGCCCGCCTCGTCCTTGGCCGCCTTCTTCACGGTGTCGGCCGCAGGCAGCGCAAGAATGCCGCCGATCTGGTCGTCGCGCGTCTCGCGGATCAGGCCCTCCAGGTCGCGTCGCGGCAGGCAGGGGCGCGCCGCGTCGTGCACGAGCATCCAGTCGTCCGCGTCCACCGCCGCCATCGCCGCCACGATGCCGTTGTACACCGAATCGCGGCGCGATTCGCCGCCGCAGTACAGCGGCTCGAGCCGGCCTGCGAACGCGCCCCAGTCGTGCCTCGCGAACTCGTGGTCCCCGGGCGCGAGCACGACAAAGACGTTGTCCACGGGCGGCAGGCAGACCGAGGCGATGGCGTGCCAGAGCATCGGCCTGCCGGCGAGCGCAAGGTACTGCTTCGGCTGCGCGGCGCCGAGCCGGGTCCCGACGCCGGCGGCCGGAATCAGCGCATAGAAGGCCAATTCGAAATCCTTCGTGTTTTCAAGGCCGTATAATTGCATGGCGCTCCTTCCTTGTCATGCATCGAGATTCGCTTCCCGGCTGGAAACGCTACAGCGGTCTGGCCGGCTCTTCCGACGCGCTCGCGCTGGCGCGGCTGGCCGCCGGGGCCCGCCCGCTGGCGGTGCTCGCCGCGAGCGCGCTCGACGCGGCGCGGCTGCTCGAGGAAATCGGCTGGCTCGCGCCGTCACTGCGCGCCTGCCTGCTGCCGGACTGGGAAACGCTGCCCTACGACAGCTTCTCGCCGCACCAGGATCTGGTGTCCGAGCGCCTCGCGACGCTGTACCGGATCCAGCGCGGCGAATTCGACGTGATGATCGTCCCCGCGTCGACCGCGCTGCTGCGCCTGTGCCCGCCCGCCTACCTCGCCGCGCACACGTTCTTCCTGCGCCAGGGCGAGCGGCTCGACGCGCAGGCGCTGCGGCGGCAGCTCGCGCTCGCCGGCTATAGTGCGGTCACGCAGGTGGTCACGCCGGGCGAGTTCTGCTTTCGCGGCGGCATCGTCGATCTTTTTCCGATGGGCAGCGCGGTGCCCTACCGCCTGGACCTCGACGACGACCTCATCGAGACCATTCGCACCTTCGACGTCGACTCGCAGCGCACGCTCTACGCGGTGAAGGAGATCCGACTGCTGCCGGCGCGCGAATTCCCGATGGACGAGGATGGCCGCACCGCATTCCGCGGCCGCTGGCGCGAGCGCTTCGAGGGCGATCCTTCGAAGCGGCGCCTGTACAAGGACGTTTCCAGCGGCGTGCCCGCCGCCGGCGTCGAGTACTACCTGCCGCTGTTCTTCGACCGGCTCGCCTCGATCTTCGACTACCTGCCCGAAGACGCGACGCTCGTACTGCACCGCGACGTCGCGGGCGCGATCCAGGCGTTCTGGCAGGACGCGCAGTCGCGCTTCCGCATGCTGGGCGGCGACCCCGACCGCCCGCTGCTGCCGCCGGCCGAATTGTTCCTGCCCGCGGAGGAGTTCTACACGCGCGCGAAGAGCTTCGCGCGCATCGATATTCTCGAGGCGGCCGCGGCGGAGCCGGACCAGCCGTTCGCGAGCTCGGGGCTGCCGCCGCTCGCGGTGGACCGCCGCGCGCAGGACCCGCTCGCCGCGCTCAAGGCCTTCGTCGAGGGTTCGGGCCTGCGCGTGCTGATCAGCGCCGAGTCGCCCGGGCGCAGGGAAACGATGCTGTCGTATTTCAGGGAATACGGCCTTGCGCCCGCGCCCGGCGAAGATTTTCAGGCATTCCATTCGAGAACTGACAATCCTCAAATAGCCGTTTCCCCGCTTACCAACGGCTTCGCCGTCCCGGCCGAAGGCTGGGCCGTGGTGACCGAGGCGGAGCTCTATGCCGGCACCGCGCGGCGCCGCGCGCGGGGCGCCAAGGCGCAAAGCTCGGTCGAGGGCATGCTGCGCGACCTTTCCGAGCTGAAGGTCGGCGATCCTGTCGTGCACGTCCAGCACGGCATCGGCCGCTACGGAGGACTCGTGACCCTCGACCTCGGCGAGGGCAGCACCGAGTTCCTGCTGCTCGAGTACGACGGCGGCGACAAGCTCTACGTGCCGGTTTCGCAGCTGGAGGCGATCTCGCGGTACTCGGGCGCGCAGCCCGAAGCGGCGCCGCTGCACAAGCTCGGCAGCGGCCAGTGGGACAAGGCGCGCGCCAGGGCGGCGAAGCAGGTGCGCGACACCGCCGCCGAATTGCTCGCGCTTTACGCCGAGCGCGCCGCGCGCCAGGGCCACGCCTTCGGGGTCAAGCAGCGCGACCTGGAAGGTTTCGCCGACGGTTTCGGCTTCGAGGAGACGGCCGACCAGGCGGCGGCGATCGCCGCGGTGATCGCCGACATGACCACGGGCAAGCCGATGGACCGCCTCATCTGCGGCGACGTCGGATTCGGCAAGACCGAGGTTGCGCTCCGCGCGGCGTTCGTCGCCGTAGCCGACCGCAAGCAGGTTGCGATCCTCTGCCCCACGACGCTGCTCGCCGAGCAGCATTTCCAGACCTTCGCCGACCGCTTCGCCGACTGGCCGGTGCGTATTGCCGAATTGTCTCGATTCAGAAGTTCGAAAGAAATCTCTTCAATCACTGCAAGACTGCAAACCGGCGACGTTGACATCGTCATCGGGACGCACAAGCTCATTGCCAAGGGAATCCAGTTCAAGAACCTCGGCCTGGTGATCATCGATGAGGAGCACCGCTTCGGCGTGCACCAGAAGGAGGCGCTCAAGCGCCTGCGCGCCGAGGTCGACGTGCTCACGCTGACCGCAACGCCGATCCCGCGCACGCTCGCGCTGTCGCTCGAGGGGCTGCGCGACTTCTCGGTCATCGCCACCGCGCCGCAGCGGCGCCTCGCCATCAAGACCTTCGTCGCGGCGCATTCCGACGGCCTGGTGCGCGAGGCGGTGCTGCGCGAGCTGCGACGCGGCGGCCAGGTCTACTACCTGCACAACGAGGTCGAGTCCATCGAGCACGCGCGTGACCGCCTCGCGCGGCTGCTGCCCGAGGGGCGCCTCGCGGTCGCGCACGGCCAGATGCGCGAGCGCGAGCTCGAGCGCGTGATGCGCGATTTCACGCAGCAGCGCACCAACGTGCTGCTGTGCTCGACCATCATCGAGACCGGCATCGACATCCCGACGGCCAACACCATCGTGATCCAGCGCGCGGACAAGTTCGGACTCGCGCAGCTGCACCAGCTGCGCGGCCGCGTGGGCCGTTCCCACCACCAGGCGTACGCTTACCTGCTCGTTCCGGACCTCGAGTCGCTGGGCGCGCAAGCCAAGAAGCGCCTCGAAGCGATCCAGATGATGGAGGAGCTGGGCTCGGGTTTCTACCTGGCGATGCACGACCTGGAGATCCGCGGCGCGGGCGAAGTGCTCGGCGAGTCGCAGTCCGGGCAGATCCAGGAAGTCGGCTTCGACCTGTATTCGCGCATGCTCGAGCGCGCGGTGCGCGCGCTGAAGGCCGGCAAGGCGATCGACCTCGATGCCTCGCTCGAGGGCGCGGCCGAGATCAAGCTGCACGTCCCCGCGCTGCTGCCGCAGACCTACTGCGACGACGTGCACGAGCGGCTCACGCTCTACAAGCGCCTCGCCAACTGCGGCTCGGGCGAGGAGCTGGACCTCATGCAGGAGGAGCTCGTCGACCGCTTCGGTCTGCTGCCCGAGCCGGCCAGGGTGCTGCTCGAATCGCACCGGCTGCGGCTGCTCGCGGCGCCGCTCGGCGTAACGCGCGTGGACGCCACGCACGAATCGCTGCAGCTGCAGTTCTCCGGCGACGCGCCGGTGGACCGAGCCAAGGTGATCGCGCTCGTCCAGAAGCGCGGCAACCTGCGCCTGGCCGGGCCCGACCGCCTGCGCCTGGAGGCCAAGATGGCCGAGTGGCCGCTGCGCGTGCAGGCCGCCAAGGACCTGCTCGGAGCGCTCGTCGCGTGAAGCGGGTCTTTCTCGCGCTCGCGCTGTGCTGCGCGCTGGCGGCGGCCGCGCAGCAGGACCGCGACCGGGACAAGGACCGGGAAAGCAACCAGGAGCTGATCCCCGCGCTCGGCGCGCTCGACCGCGGCGATGCCAAGCAGGCGATCGACACGCTGCTGCCGCTCGCCTCGAACGGCAACCTGGAAGCGCAGTACCTGCTCGGCTCGGTGCTCGAGACCGCGAAGCCTCCCCTTCGCGACGTGCAGGCCGCGCGCGACTGGTACCAGCGCGCGGCCGAGGCCGGGCACGCCGGCGCGCAGAACAACCTCGGCGCGATGTACTTCGACGGGCGCGGCGTGCTGCGCAACCCGCTGGAGGCGGCCAAGTGGTACAAGCTCGCCGCCGAGCAGGGCCACGCCGTCGCCGAGACGAACCTCGCCCTGCTGTACGGCATGGGCCTCGGCGTGCCGCTGGATGTCGGCGAGATGGCGAAGCTGCTGCAGAAAGCGGCCGAGGCGGGCGATGCGCGCGCGCAGGCGCAGCTCGGGCGCCTGTATCTCGACGGCGAGGGCGTGCAGCAGAATCCTGCCGAGGCGCTGCGGTGGTTCCGCGCCGCCGCCGCTCAGGACAACGACGCCGCCGCGCTGTTCCTCGCCATCATGCTGCAGCGGGGCATCGGCGCGCAGCGGGATCTAGAAGCCTCCACCGCCTGGTTCCGGCGCTCCGCGGACCACGGCAACCGCATCGCGATGCTCGAGCTCGCCAAGGCCTACGAACTGGGCCTCGGCGTCGCGGCGGACGCGGCGCAGGCCAAGGCCTGGCGCGAGCGCGCGACCGAGAAATCCGTGAAAAAGACCGATGAGCCCAGCGAGCACCGCGTCGATCCTCGTGCTGCAAAGCGCTGAGGCCGGCGCCGGCGACGCGGCCGCGCTCGCCGGCCTGTGCGGCGCCTCCGCGCCCGAGCAGGTGGGCGAGCACGCGTGGCGGCTGCGCGGCGCGCAGCGCCGCGAGCACGTGGCGCAGTGGTGCGAAGCGCGGCGCCTGGACCACGCCTGGGTGCCCGAGGGAAGGCGCTTCCGCGACCTGAAGCTGCTGGCGATGGACATGGACTCCACGCTGATCACCATCGAGTGCATCGACGAACTGGGCGGTTGCCTGGACCGCAAGGACGAAATTGCGGCCATCACCGGACAGGCGATGCGCGGCGAGATCGA
This sequence comes from Burkholderiales bacterium, assembly GCA_035517595.1. Taxonomy (GTDB): domain Bacteria; phylum Pseudomonadota; class Gammaproteobacteria; order Burkholderiales; family SG8-39; genus RBG-16-66-20. The sequence continues at coordinate 7,410 of DATIYN010000062.1, read as the reverse complement.
CTACCCGGAGAGCCTGCGCCGCCGCGTCGCGCTTCTCGCCGGCCTGCCGGAGGACGCGCTGCAGGAGGTCTACGACGAGAAGCTGCGGCTGTCGCCGGGCGCCGAGACGCTGGTCGCGCGGAGCAAACGGTTCGGCGTAAAGCTGCTGCTCGTGTCGGGCGGCTTCACGTTCTTCACGTCGCGCCTGCAGCGGCGCCTCGGCATCGACGACACCATCTCGAACGTCCTCGAGATCGAGGGCGGCAAGCTCACCGGCAGGGTGCTCGGCGGCATCGTCGACGCGCAGGCGAAGGCGGCGAAGTTCCGCCAGATGGCGCGGCGCCTGGGCGCGGCGCAGTCCCAGACCGTGGCGATCGGCGACGGCGCCAACGACCTGAAGATGTTGCAGGAGGCGGGCGTCTCGGTCGCCTACCGCGCCAAGCCCGTGGTGCGCGCGCAGGCCACGCACGCGCTGTCCTGGTCTGGCTTGGACGGCGTGCTCCATCTGTTCGACTGACGCCCGTGGCCCGGCGCGCGCATGGCTTCACGCTGCTCGAGATGGCGATGGTGCTCGGCATCATCGCGATCCTCGCGCTGATGGCCGCGCCGAGTTACCTGGAGAAGATCATCCGCGACCAGATCGTCGAAGCGCTGCCGCTCGCCGACATCGCCAAGGCTCCGGTCGCGGCGGCCTGGGCCGCCGGCGTGCCGCTGCCCGCCGACAACAAGGCCGCGGGCCTGCCGCCGGCCGACAAGATCGTCAGCAACCTCGTGAGCTCGGTGCAGGTGGACCAGGGCGCGATCCAGGTGGTCTTCGGCAACCGCGCCAACAGCGCGATCCGCGGCAAGACGCTCTCGCTGCGCCCCGCGGTGGTGGCCGATGCGCCCATCGTTCCGGTCGCCTGGGTCTGCGGCAATGCGCCGCCGCCGGAGAAGATGACCGTCAAGGGCATGAACAAGACGGATGTGCCGCCGATCTACCTGCCGTTCAAGTGCCGGCCCTGAGCGGACGGGATCCGTGGCGCACGACGCTCATGGGCTGGCTCCTTTTTCCGCGAGCAGGCGCTCGATATCCTGGACCAGCTTGCGGTCGAAAGGCTCGGTCGCGCTGTCGTAGGACCAGGCCCTCGCGCCGCGGCGGTCGACGAGGTACTTGTGGAAATTCCAGCCGGGCGGCGCGCCGGTCGCCTTTGCGAGCTTCGCGTAGAACGGGTTCACCTCGCCCTTCGCGACGCGGGTCTTGGTGAACATCGGGAAGCTCACGCCGTAGTTCGCCTCGCAGAATTTCGCGATCTGCCGGTTCGAGCCCGGCTCCTGGCCGCCGAAGTCGTTCGAAGGGAAGCCGAGCACCACCAGGCCCCGGTCCTTGTAGCGCCGGTACAGCTTTTCCAGGCCATCGTACTGCGGCGTGTAGCCGCACTGGCTGGCGGTGTTCACGACCAGGATCACCTTGCCCTGGTACTGGCAGATCGACTCGGGCTTGTCGTCCGAGAGCGTCGGCAGCGCCGCGTCGAGCAGCGGCGGGCAGCCGCCGGCGCGCGCGAGCGCGCCGAAGGTTCCGAGCAGGACGAGGATGGCTAGCCGACCCATCGTCTCGCATTGTAGAAGAGTTGCATCCAGGGCGAGTCCTCCTCCGCGCCGTCGGGCGCCCAGGACATCTGGACCGTGCGAAAGACGCGCTCCGGGTGCGGCATCACGATCGTGAAGCGGCCGTCCGGCGTGGTGAGGCCCGTGATGCCGCCCGGCGACCCGTTCGGATTGAGCGGATAGCTCTGCGCGACCTTGCCGCGATTGTCGACAAAGCGAAGCGAGACCTGCGCTTTTTGCATGGACGATTCGTCCTCGAAGAACGCCAGGCCTTCCCCATGGGCCGTCGCAATCGGCATGCGGCTGCCGGCCATGCCCTGCAGCAGGATCGAAGGGCTGTCCTGCACCTCGACCATCACGAAGCGCGCCTCGAACTGCGCCGAGCGGTTGCCGGTGAACGCCGGCCAGTGCTGCGCGCCCGGGATGATCTCCTTGAGCGCCGCCATCATCTGGCAGCCGTTGCAGGAGCCGAGCGCGAATGTGTCGGCGCGCACGAAGAAGCGCTCGAACTCGGCGCGCGCGCGCGCGTTGAACAGGATCGACTTCGCCCACCCCTGCCCGCCGCCCAGCACGTCGCCGTAAGAAAAGCCGCCGCAGGCGGCGAGCCCCCTGAACCCCGCGAGCGGCACGCGCCCGGCGATCACATCCGACATGTGCACATCCACCGCCTCGAAGCCCGCGCGCGTGAACGCCGCCGCCATCTCGACCTGGCTGTTCACGCCCTGCTCGCGGAGAATCGCGACGCGAGGCCTGGCTCTCCCGCTTTTGATCCGGAAGTCCTTTATTTCGAAACCCAATTGAAAGGAAATGCCCGGATCCTTCGAATCCAGGATCCGGTCGTACTCTTCCTGCGCGCATTCCGGGTTGTCGCGCAGCTGCTGCATGCGGAACGTGGTCTCCGACCAGGCGCGCTGCAGATCGACCCGCCTTTCCCTGAGCACGGGCTTCGCGCCGCGAGTCAGCGCTATTTCATCTCTCTTGTTCAGGAAACCGAGGACGAACGAAGATTCCGCCAGACCGAAGGATCGAAGAAGATCCATGACCCTGGTGCGGTCGGAGGCGCGAATCTGCAGCACGGCGCCCAGCTCCTCGGAGAACAGTGCATGCAGCGCGCGCTCGCGCAAGCGTCCGGCGAGCTGATCGTCGTTCGTGCGCTTGAAGCCGTCCACGTCGTCGCTCCAGCGGTCGAACACCAGCTCGTCGAGATTGACCGTCACGCCGTAGCGGCCGGCGAACGCCATCTCGCATACGGTCGCGAACAGTCCGCCGTCGGATCGATCGTGGTAGGCGAGAATCAACTGTTCTTTGTTCAGCTCTTGTATCGCACTGAAAAAGCCTTTCAGCAGGGAGGCAGAGTCCAGATCCGGCGCGGAATCCCCGAATCGCGAGAACACCTGCGCCAGGATCGAGCCGCCGAGGCGGTGCTTGCCGACGCCGAGATCGACGAGCAGCAGTTCCGTGTCTCCCGCATCCGTGCGCAGGCGCGGGGTCAGGGTCGCACGCGCGTCGCTGACCGCGGCGAACGCGCTCACGATCAGCGAGAGGGGCGCGAGCACCTCCTTGCCCTCCCAGGCGGTGCGCATCGACAGGGAGTCCTTGCCGACCGGTATCGCCACGCCGAGCGCCGGGCACAGCTCCAGCGCGACCGCGCGCACCGTGTCGAAGAGCGCCGCATCCTCGCCCGGCGCGCCCGCCGCCGCCATCCAGTTGGCCGAGAGCTTCACTCGATCGAGCGGCCCGACGCTCGCGGCCGCGAGGTTGGTGAGCGCCTCGCCCACCGCCATGCGCCCGGAGGCCGGTCCATCGATGAGCGCGAGCGGAGTGCGCTCGCCGATGGCGAAGGCCTCGCCCGCGTAGCCCTGGTAGTCGAGCAGCGTGACGGCGCAATCCGCGACCGGCACTTGCCAGGGACCGACGAACGGGTCGCGAGAGCATAGCCCGCCCACCGTGCGGTCGCCGATCGAGATGAGGAAGGTCTTGTCGGCGACCGCCGGGTGGCGCAGCACGCGGTAGGCCGCGTCCTTGAGCTCGATGCCGTCCAGCGTCAGCGAATCGAGCCGCGGGGCGTCGCGCTTCACGTCGCGCCGCATCTTCGGCGGCTTGCCCAGCACCACCGCGAGCTCCATGTCGACCGGGCTGGTCCCCAGCTCCCGGTCAAGAACCAGCAGCCGCCCCTCGGCCGTCGCCTCGCCCATGACCGCGAACGGGCAGCGCTCGCGCGTGCAGATCGCCTCGAAGGCCTTCAGGCTTGCGGGCGCGATCGCGAGCACGTAGCGCTCCTGCGCCTCGTTGCACCAGATCTCGCGCGGCGACATGCCGCGGTCCTCCGAGGGCGCGGCGCGCAGGTCGAGGCGCGCGCCGCGGCCCGCGGCGTGCGCGAGCTCGGGAAGCGCGTTCGACAGCCCGCCCGCGCCGACGTCGTGAATCGACAGGATCGGATTGGCCTCGCCCAGCTGCGCGCAGCGGTCGATGACTTCCTGGGCGCGCCGCTGGATCTCGGCGTTGCCGCGCTGCACCGAGTCGAAGTCGAGATTCTCGGTGTTCGCCCCGGCGCGCATCGAGGACGCCGCGCCGCCCCCCATGCCGATCAGCATGCCCGGCCCGCCGATCTGGATCAGGAGGGCCTTCGCGTCGAAGACCTTCTTGGACGAATTGCCGGCGGCGATATTGCCGACGCCGCCCGCGAGCATGATCGGCTTGTGGTAGCCGCGCTGCGCGCCGCCGACCTCCTGCTCGAAAGTGCGGAAATAGCCGGCGAGGTTCGGCCGGCCGAACTCGTTGTTGAAAGAGGCCGCGCCGATCGGGCCCTCGAGCATGATCTCCAGCGCCGACACGATCCGGCCGGGACGCCCGTAGTCGCGCGCTTCCCAGGGCTGCAGGAAGCCCGGGACGCGCAGATTGGAGACCGAGTAGCCGACCAGGCCCGCCTTGGGCTTCGCGCCGCGGCCCGTCGCGCCCTCGTCGCGGATCTCGCCGCCGGCCCCGGTCGCCGCGCCCGGGAACGGCGCGATCGCCGTCGGGTGGTTGTGCGTCTCGCACTTGGCGACGAAATGCGTCAGTTCGTCGTTCGACCGGTAGATTCCATCGGTCCCGGGGTAGAGCCTCTTCGCAACGGAACCTTCGAGTATTGCCGCATTGTCCGCGTAGGCCAGCACGGTCCCCTGCGGATTGGCCGCGTGCGTGTGCCGGATCATCGCGAACAGCGACTGGTCCTTCTTCTCGCCGTCGACGATCCAGTCGGCGTTGAAGATCTTGTGGCGGCAGTGCTCGGAGTTCGCCTGCGCGAACATGGTGAGCTCGGCGTCGGTCGGGTCGCGGCCGAGCCCGCGGAAGGCGTCGCGCAGGTAGGCGATCTCGTCGTCGCTGAGCGCTAGGCCGAGGCGCGCGTTCGCGCGCTCCAGCTCCGCGAGCGGCACGCGCTCGAGCGGCCGCGGCGGCACGTGCCGGAAGATGCCGTCCGCCTCCTCGAGCGAGCCGAGCACGCTTTCGGTCATGCGATCGTGCAGCAGGGGTGCGACGCGATCCCGCACCAGGTGTTTCTCCGTGGCAACCGTAAACAATATGCCGCGCTCGATCCGGCGCACGTTCTCCAGGCCGCAGTTACGCGCGATGTCAGTCGCCTTGGACGACCAGGGCGAGATCGTGCCGAGCCTCGGCACCACCACGAACGCCTCGCCGCGCGGCGACTCGCCGGGCGGGGCACCGTAGCGCAGCAGTCGCTCCAGCAGCGCGCGCTCGCCCTCGCCGGGCTCGCGCGCGGCCTCGATGAAATGCCAGTACTCGGCCGCCGCGCCGCGCACCGAGGGCTGCGCTTGCTTCAGTTCCTGGACCAGCTTGGCGAGGCGGAAATCCGTCAGCGCGCGCGCGCCGCGGAGGCGGAGGACGTGGGGCGCGGTCACTTCCTGATCACGGGGTCCTGCACCTTGCCGGAAATGATCAGCGTCGCGCTCTGCTTCTGGCTCGCCGTCTTCACGTCGGCGACGATGCGGCCCGAGAGATTGCCGTTCGCGTCGATGTTCAGGCTTGCGCCCGCGTTGAGCGCACCGGCCGAGATGACCACGTTGGTGAACTGCATCGCACCCTTGTCGTAGCGCCCCTGGCCGTTCATCTCGTTGAAGATGGTGCGGCCGCTGGATTGCGCGCCGCCCGTCTGCAGCGCGCGCGCCACGTCGAAGCTGCCAAGCACGCCCTTGTCGACCTTGAACTCGCCCTGCATGCGCGCATCCTCGTAGAGCGAGCCCGGCGAGCTGCCCTGCATGCTGTAGGCGGCGCGCCCGTCGACGCGGCCTTCGGACACCAGCGTCGGCGCGAACACGGCGACCTTCATGTTGCGCGCCTTTGCCTCGCCCTCCACCGTCCAGTTGTCGCCCCAGAGGATGCGCGCGGTGCCCGAGAGCACGCCGTCGTAGGCGCGTCCGTCGAATTCCGAGCTCTGCACGCCCGAACGGTCGGCGGTGCCCTTCATCGAGAACTCCGACAGGCTGAGCGCCGGCACGAACGGCAGCGCGAACGAGGGCGCGCTGATCTCGAAGCCGATCTGGCTGCCCTTCGGCGACAGCGTGACGCTGAGCTTGTCGGCGCCGCTCAGCCTGACCGTCTGGAACGTGCCGTCGCCGGCCACGGTCGCGTCGACGTCGAGCGGCGCCAGCTTGAGCGGGCCGCCGAGCGCGAGCTGCTTGACGGTGATGCGTCCGATGCGGAGGTTCTCGCCCGCGACCTTGCCGAGCAGCGCGTCGCCGACCTGCGCCTGGTCGATCTGCACGCCCTCGAGCTCCACGCGGCTGAACGCCTTGCGTGCGCCGAACAGCGAGCCGATTTCCGGCGCGCCCCGCACGGCGCGGATCTTCACCGCGCTGCCGATCGACACGCCTTCCAGCCTGACCTCGATGCCCGTGAGCACCGACAGCTTCGCCGAGCTGATCTTCACGGGAACGCCGATCGCATCGCTGGCCGCCTTTTCATACTCGGCCGTCGACACCGGCAGGAAGTTCAGCACGCCGACGCCCGCGATGAGCAGCACGAACAGCGCGATCGCGACCGGCTTGCCCCATTTTCGGGGACGTCCGGTCGCCACCGCCACCGGCGGCGCCTCGTGCGCCGCGCGGCGCGCCCGCTCCGCGGCCACCTTCTGATCGCGCTTGAGATCGTCGGTGTCGAGGTCTTCCTCGCTGACCGGGATCTCGTCGTCGCCGGCCGGCGCCGCCTTGCGCGCCGCGCCCCTCGCCGCCGCGGCGCGCGCGGCGCGCTCCTCCGCTTGTTTGGCGGCCTGGGCCTCCTTCGCCTTGCGCTTGCGCTCGGCCTCCTCCTCCTTGCGCTGCTCCTCTTCCTCCTTCTCGCGCCGCTCGGCTTCCTCGCGCGCGCGTCGCTCCTCTTCTTCTTCTTTGCGCCGGTGCTCCTCTTCTTCGCGGCGCTTTCTGTCGGCCTCCTCCTTCGCCTTGCGCTCCGCCTCCTCCTTCTCGCGCCGCGCCTTTTCCTCCTTCGCCTTGCGCTCGGACTCCTCGCGCGCCTTCTGCTCCTCCTCCTCGCGCTTGCCGAACGCGTCGAGATCGGCAAGCAGCGAATCGCCGAACCCGCCGCCGGACGCGGCCGGCGGCGCGACGGTCTCGATTTTCGGCAGCGAGGCGGCGGCATCGGCGGCGGAACGCGCTTTCGCGTCGGCTTCTTCGCGCGCGCGCCGCTCCGCGTCCTCCTTCGCGCGCCGCGCATCTTCGTCCCTGCGCCGCCGCTCGTCCTCCTCCCGGCGCTTGCGGTCGTCCTCTTCGCGAAGCTTCTTGCGCTCCGCCTCTTCCTTCGCGCGCCGTGCGTCCTCGTCCTTGCGCCGGCGCTCGTCCTCTTCGCGCCGCT
>DATIYN010000061.1:0-2955 GCA_035517595.1 Burkholderiales bacterium | reverse complement strand
CGGCGCTGCGCATCCTCAAGCGGCGCGGCCTGCCGCTCGCGGCGCCGCTTTCCCTGCCGGTCGCCCGGCCCCTTTCCGCAAGGCCCGTCCATGCTCTGGGTCGCGCTCCACTTTCCGCAGTTCCGGCGTCAGGCGCTCGCGCGCGGGCATGCGCCGCCTGAGCCCGAGCGGGAAGCGCTCGCGGGCCTCGGCGCCTGGGCCTGCCAGTTCACGCCGCGCGTGTCGCTCGAGCCGCCGCAGGCGCTGCTGCTGGAGGTCGAGGGCAGCCTGCGCTATTTCGGCGGCCGCTGGAAGTTCCTCGCGCGCCTGCGCGAGGGGCTGAAGGCGCTCGGCTTCGAGGCGCGCCTCGCCGAGGCGCCGGCGGCGCGCGCCGCGCTCTGGCGCGCGCGCGGCGACGGCGGCCGGCTCGAAGCGCAGCCGGTCGCGGTCATGGACCTCGCGCCGCAGGCCGCCGCGCTGCTCGCCGGCCTCGGCGTGCGCACGGTGGGCGGCCTCGCGCGGCTGCCGCGCGAGGGTCTCGCGCGGCGCTTCGAGGCAGGCCTGCTCGCGCGGCTCGACCAGGCGCTCGGCCGCGCGCCCGAGCCGCGCGCCTTCTTCGCGCCGCCCGCGCGCTTCGAGGCGCGCCTGGAGATGCCCGCGCCGCTGCGCGAGGCCGGGCAGGCGCTGTTCGCCGCGCGGCGGCTGCTCGCCCAGATGGAGGGCTTCCTCGCCGCGCGCCAGGCCGGCGTGCGCGCCTTCGCGCTCGAGCTGCTGCACGAGGACGCGCCGGCGACGCGGGTCGACGTCGGCCTCGCGGGCGCCGGGCGCGAAGCCGCGCACTTCGCGCGCCTGCTGCGCGAGCGCCTCGGCGCGCTGGCGCTGCGCTCGCCCATCGAGGCGATCCGGCTGGCAGCCGGCGCGCTCGAGCCCCTCGCGGAACGCAGCGCGCGCCTGTTCGACGAGCGGCCCGGCGGCGGGGAAGGGTGGCTGCGCGTGATCGAGCGGCTGCAGGCGCGCCTCGGCAGCGCCGCGGTGCACGGCCTGGACACGCACGAGGATCATCGCCCGGAACGGGCTTTTCGCCAGGTGGATCTCAGAAATGAAGATCTGAACCAAAAAGAGAGAAGGGAAAAGCAGGGCGAGACCCTCGGCCTGCGGCCCCTGTGGCTGCTCGATCCGCCGCGCCCGCTCGCCGAAGGGGAGTTCGCGCTGCTCGCCGGGCCCGAGCGCGTCGAGTCGGGCTGGTGGGACGGCGCCGAGGCGCTGCGCGACTACTTCATCGCCCGCACCGGGGAGGCGTCGCTCGCGTGGATCTACCGCGAGCGGGAAGGCAGCTGGTTCCTGCATGGGTACTTCGCCTGACGACGGCCTGCCCGGCTACGCCGAGCTGCACTGCCTCTCGAGCTTCAGCTTCCTGCGCGGCGCCTCGCAGCCCGAGGAGCTCGTCGAGCGCGCGGCCCGGCTCGGCTACGCGGCGCTCGCGATCACCGACGAGTGCTCGCTCGCCGGCATCGTGCGCGCGCACGTCGCGGCGAAGGACGCGCGCCTGCCGCTGATCGTCGGCAGTGAGCTGCGGCTCGAGGACGGGCCGCGGCTCGTGCTGCTCGCGCCCGACCGCGCGGCCTACGGCGCGCTCGCCGCGCTGATCACCGTCGCGCGCCGGCGCTCGAAGAAGGGGGCCTACCGGCTCTCGCGCCGGGATCTGGACGGCGACCTGAAGGGGCTGCTCGCGCTCTGCCTGCCGGAGGCGCAAGCCGATGCGGCCTGGGTCAAGGAGCGCTTCCCGGATCGCAGCTGGATGGCCGTCGAGCTGCATCACGGTCCGGATGAATCGGAAAAGTTGAAGCGGATAAAAGACATTTCGAGGCAATCGGGCCTGCCGCTGGTCGCCGCGGGCGACGTGCACATGCACCTGCGCTCGCGCCGCCGGCTGCAGGACGCGCTCACCGCGATCCGCCTGCGCCGGCCCGTCGCCGAGTGCGGCTACGCGCTGCACCCGAACGGCGAGCGGCACCTGCGCCTGCGCGCGCGGCTCGCGCAGCTCTATCCGCCCGCGCTGCTCGAGGAGAGCCTGCGCGTCGCCGGCCGCTGCCGCCCTTTCCTCGACGAGCTGCGCTACGAGTACCCGGAGGAGATCGTGCCGCCGGGCCGCACGCCGGCCGCGCAGCTGCGCGAGCTCGCCTTCGAGGGCCTGCGGCGGCGCTACCCGGCGGGCGCGCCCGAAGCGGTGCGGCGGCTGGTCGAGCGCGAGCTGGCGCTCATCGCCGAGCTCGGCTACGAGGCGTTCTTTCTCACGGTGCACGACGTGGTGCGCTACGCGCGCGCGCAGGGCATCCTCTGCCAGGGGCGCGGATCGGCGGCGAATTCCGCGGTCTGCTACTGCCTCGGCATCACGGAGGTGGACCCGGAGAAGGGCAACGTGCTGTTCGAGCGCTTCGTCTCGAAGGAGCGCGGCGAGCCGCCCGACATCGACGTCGACTTCGAGCACGAGCGGCGCGAGGAGGTGATCCAGTACCTGTACGGCAAGTACGGGCGCGAGCGCGCGGCGCTCGCGGCGACCGTGATCAGCTACCGGCCGAAGAGCGCGCTGCGGGACCTGAGCAAGGCGCTGGGCATCGAATGCGATTTCTCGAAGCTGCTTTCCTGGTGGGACGGCGAGCCGGCCTTGCCCGGGCGCCTGCGCGAGGCCGATCTCGATCCGGAGAGCCCCCGGATCCGGCAGCTGCTCGAGCTTACGCGCCAGCTGGTCGGCTTCCCGCGCCACCTCTCGCAGCACGTGGGCGGCTTCGTGATCTCGCGCGGGCCGCTCGCCGAGCTGGTGCCCGTGGAGAACGCCGCGATGCCCGGCCGCACCGTGATCCAGTGGGACAAGGACGACCTCGAGGCGATGGGGCTGCTGAAGGTGGACGTGCTCGCGCTCGGCATGCTGACCGCGCTGCGGCGCGCGCTCGCGCTCGCCGGCATCGCGAAGCTGCA
>DATIYN010000060.1:0-27509 GCA_035517595.1 Burkholderiales bacterium | reverse complement strand
AGAACGTCTTGAGCACCGAGAGGACCAGGGTGCCCTTGCCGGCGTCCTTGAACTTGGTGGCGCCCGAAGCGCTGTTGCCGAAGCAGTAGAAGCCGGGATTGGCGACGTTGCAGCTGCCCTTGGCGTTGGTGTCGATGTAGGAGGCGCCCAGCACCCAGCCCGACACGTCCTTGGTGACCCCGAGCTTCCAGTCGGTGTAGTTGCCCTTGGTCGCGTCGGTGGTGGTGTGCCAGTTGTCCAGCCGGAACGAGCCCAGGTGCCCGACCACGCCCCAGCCGTTGCCCAGGTCATACGTACCGGACAGATCCAGGTAGTTGGAGCCCTTGGTGTCGGGCAGCGAGAAGTAGTCGGAGACGGCGTGGCTGTACTTGAGCGAGAGCCACTTCCAGGACCCGCCGATGTACAGCTCCCAGTTGTGCACGTTGCCGGTGTGGACCTTGCCGTTCCTCGGGTTGGCGGGGAAGTTCGCGGTGGTCGCATCGGTGCCCGGGTAGTAGTAGTAGATCGTGCCCAGGTCCAGCCCCCAGTCGCCCCAGGACTGCTTCCAGCCGCCGTAGAAGTCCATCTCGATGCTGCCGCCCGGGTAGCCGGCGCCCGAGTTGACGTTGGAGTCCCAGTTGCCGGCGTACAAGCCGCTGGCGTGCGAGTAGTCGAAGCCGCCCTGGATGGCCGGCTCCTTGAACGTCTGCGCGATGCCGCGGAACCGGTAATCGGAGACCAGCCCCAGGTTGCCCGTGAAGGTGTGCGGCGAGGCCGGGGCGGCCGCCGGTGCGGCCTGAGCCAACGCCAGCTGCGGCAGCGCGGAGCCCGCCAGGGCCAGCGAAGCAACGATCATGGTCTTGCGCATAAGTGAATCTCCCGTGAATAGTGAGTCAGCACGTCTAATTAGCACGTGTTGTGCCAGGCCCTTTGAGATCAAGAATCAATAGGTTATCTGATAGATCCCGGCCATAAAAGGGTTTGACGCACCACTATGGGGCGCTTGCACCGCCGGGTGCCCGAGCCGAGTGCAATCGAGAGCCGGAACGGCGCGCTCAGGTACGCTCGCGCAATGAGCGAAGAACCGCATCCATTGGAGGAATTGCGCGCCCGCATTGCCGAGGCGCTGCGCGGCTCACCGGCCCAGGATCTGGAGAAGAACCTCAACGCGCTGCTCGGCGCCTTCTTTGACCGATTCGAGCTCGCCTCGCGCGAGGACCTCGAGGTGCAGAAGAAGCTCCTCGAGAGGGCGCAATTGAAGCTCGCCGCGCTGGAAGCGCGCGTGGCCGAGCTCGAGGCGCGCAAGCCTTAGCGGCCGGACAGCCGGAGTAAACCCCGCCCGAGAGCGCCGCGTTGCTCGGCAGGAGGGACTCATGTCGCTGGCTACCGTGGCGAGCCGCGCGCTCGCAGGAATCGACGCGCCCGAGGTCGCCGTAGAGGTGCATCTCGGGCCGGGATTGCCCTCGTTCACCATCGTCGGGTTGCCCGACGCCGAGGTGCGCGAAGCGAAGGACCGCGTGCGCGCCGCGCTCAATCACACGCAGTTCGAATTTCCAGCGCGGCGCATCACGGTCAATCTCGCGCCCGCGGACCTGCCGAAGGATTCGGGCCGCTTTGACCTGCCGATCGCGCTCGGCATCCTCGCCGCGAGCGGGCAGATCGACGGCGCTGCGCTCGCCGCGCACGAATTCGCGGGCGAGCTCTCGCTCACAGGCGAGCTTCGCCCGGTGCGCGGCGCGCTCGCGATGGCGCTGAAGGTGCGCTCGAGCGGGCGCGCTTTCGTGCTGCCGGAGGCGAACGCGCCGCAGGCCGCGCTCGCCGAGGGCGCGCAGGTGCTGCCCGCGCGCACGCTGCTGGAGGTGGTCGCGCACCTCACGAGCGAGGCGAAGCTGCCGCACTACGCGGCGCGGGCGCGCGCGCCCGCGCACGCCTATCCCGACTTCAGCGAGGTGAAGGGCCAGCCGCAGGCCAAGCGCGCGCTCGAAGTCGCGGCCGCGGGCGGACACAGCGTGCTCATGATCGGGCCGCCGGGCACCGGCAAGTCGATGCTCGCGGCACGCTTCCCCGGCATCCTGCCGCCGATGAGCGAAGCCGAGGCGCTCGAGGTCGCGGCCATCCATTCGGTCTCGGCCGCGGGCTTCGAGGCCGCGCGCTGGGGCGAGCGGCCCTACCGTGCGCCGCACCACAGCGCCTCGGGATCGGCGATGGTCGGCGGCGGCGCGCTGCCGCGCCCCGGCGAGATCTCGCTCGCGCACCGCGGCGTGCTGTTCCTGGACGAATTGCCCGAGTTCGACCGCGACGTGCTCGAGTCGCTGCGCGAGCCGCTCGAGTCGGGCAAGGTCTCGATCTCGCGCGCCGCGCGCCAATCGCAGTTCCCCGCGCGCTTCCAGCTCGTCGCAGCGATGAACCCTTGCCCCTGCGGCCACTGCGGCTCGCCGGCCGCGCGCTGCCGCTGCACGCCCGAGCGCATCGCGCGCTACCGCGGCCGAGTCTCCGGCCCTCTGGCCGACCGCGTCGACATCAAGCTCGAAGTGCCGCAGCCTCGCGACGCCGACCTGATGACGCCCGGCGCCACCGAGTCGAGCGAATCGATCCGCGGCAGGGTGCTCGGCGCGCACCGGCGACAGGTGGAGCGCCAGGGCATGCCGAACGCGCTTCTCGGCACGCGAGAGATCGACAAGCTGTGCGCGACGGACAAGGAGGGCGACCAGCTGCTGCGCCACGCCCTCGCGCGGCTACTCCTGTCGGCACGTGCCTATCACCGCGTGCTGCGCGTAGCGCGCACCATCGCCGACCTTGCGGGCGAAGCGGCCATCAAGGCCGCGCACATCGCCGAAGCCATCCAGTACCGTCGGCTCGACGCCAGCTTTTGAAGCTATATTCCGGGCCGATGGCGATCTACGCGATCGGCGACGTGCAGGGCTGCTTCGACGAGCTGCAGGCGCTGCTCGAACGGGTCGGCTTCAATGCGGTCCACGACCGGCTGTGGTTCGTGGGCGATCTCGTCAACCGCGGCCCCAAGTCGCTCGAAGTGCTGCGCTTCGTGAAGGAACTCGGCGACCGCGCCATCGTCGTGCTCGGCAACCACGACCTGCATCTCGTCACCCAGCACGAGGGCTTCGAGAGGAAGCGCAAGGACGACACCTTCACTGATGTCCTTGCCGCACCGGACGCAAAGGAGCTCGTCGATTGGCTGCGCACGCGGCCGATGATGCATGTCGAGGGCGGCTGGGCCATGGTGCATGCCGGACTGTTGCCTCGTTGGACTATTTCCAAGGCCTCTTCACTCGGAAAAGAAGTCCAGGCGGCACTTCATGCAGATAACTATCGTGATTTCCTCGCCCACCTGTACGGCAGCAAGCCGGAGCGCTGGGAAGACTCGCTCGTGGGCTGGGACCGGCTGCGCGTGATCGTCAATGCCATGACGCGCATGCGTTTTTGCACGCCCGAGGGGACGATGGAATTTCGTTCCACCGGCCCGAAGGCTCCGGCGGGCTATCGCCCTTGGTATGAGGAAAGATCGGACGAGAAAAGCATCGTCTTCGGCCACTGGTCGAGCGCCGGCCTGCAGTTGACGCAGCGGATCGCGGGACTGGACACGGGCTGCGTCTGGGGCGGGCCGCTCACCGCGCTGCGGCTTGAAGACCGCTGGCTTGCGCAGGTACCCTCTTCCGGCTATCAGCCGATCAAGGAAGATCGATGACCGACTGCGTGTTCTGCAAGATTGTCGCCGGGCAGATCCCGTCGACGAAGGTGTTCGAGGACGAGTACACGCTCGCCTTCATGGATATCGGCCAAGTCAATCCGGGCCATACGCTGATCGCGGTGAAGAAGCATGCGGCCAATGTTTTCGAGCTCGAAGAAATCCAGGCGGAAGCGATCGCACGCGCGATAGTGAAGATCTCAAGAGCCTTGAAGAAAGCATTTGAACCGGGAGGCCTGTCGGTCTATCAGGCGAACGGCAAGGCTGCGGGCCAGACGGTGTTCCACTACCACGTGCACCTGCTGCCGCGCCATGCGGGCGACGGCATGGAGCTCGTCTGGCCGGTGAAGAACCCGCCGCGCGAGAAGCTCGAGGACTACGCGGCTAAGATCCGCGCGAAGCTCGCCTAGGAAAAGGGGCTTGGCCCCTCTTTCTCCTTAGAAAGGCGAGCGGCCGAAGGCTTTCTTGTAGCGCTCCGCGATCTCGTCCTTCGAAGGCCGGTGGTTCTGCGGCCCGCGCTGCGCGATCTTGATCGAGCCCATGAGCGAGGCGAGGCGCCCGGTTTTCTCCCAGTCCCAGCCGCGCGTGATGCCGTAGAGCAGGCCGGAGCGGTAGGCGTCGCCGCAACCGGTCGGGTCGACCACCGCCGCAGCGGCGACCGCGGGAATGTCGAACGTGCGCCCGCCCGCGAGGATGGCCGAGCCCTTGGCGCCGCGCGTGGCGATCAGCGCTTTCAGCTCGCGTGCGAGGTCCTCGAGCGCGCGCCCGGTTTTCTCCTCCAGCAGCTTGCCCTCGTAGTCGTTGACGGCGAGGTAATCGGCGAGGCGCACCATCTCGAGCAGTTCCTCGCGCGTGAACATCGGCAGCCCCTGCCCCGGGTCGAAGAGGAACGGTATGCCCTGCTCCGCGCATTGCCGCGAGTGCTGCAGCATGCCCTCCTTGCCGTCCGGGCCGACGATGGCGAGCCGCGCGCCGAGGCTCGCGTCGATGCGGTTCTCGTGCGAGTAGTTCATCGCGCCCGGGTGGAACGCCGTGATCTGGTTGTCGTCCAGGTCGGTGGTGATGAAGGCCTGCGCGGTGAATTCGCCGCCGATGCGCTTCAGGTGCGTGCGCGCGATGCCGAGCGCGTCCAGGCGTGCGAAGTAGGGCTCGATGTCCTCGCCCACCGTCGCCATCAGCAGCGGATCGTCGCCGAGCAGCTTCAGGTTGTAGCCGATGTTGCCCGCGGTGCCGCCGAACTCGCGCCGCATCTCGGGCGTGAGGAAGCACACGTTCAGGATGTGCAGCTGGTCCGCGAGCAGGTGGTTCCGGAAGCGGTCCGGGAACACCATGATCGTGTCGTACGCCATCGAGCCGGTCACCAGCGTCGTCAAGCGTTCTGCTCCCAGGTCATGGATAGAAGAGGTACATGCGATAGCCGACCGCGCGCAGCCCCGTGGTGTCGATGTACACGCGCAGCACGGCGTCGGCGCCCGGCCCGATGCCGCGCGCGAGCGCGTCGGCGGCGACGCCCGCGAGGTAGTCCGCCGGCCCCAGCACGCGGCGCGCGACCGCGTCGTCGCGCTCGTCCGTGAGCGTGAGCTCGAGCGACGGGAATTCCTGCGCGTACGGCGCCTGGTTGCGCAGCACGGCGTTCAGGACGATCACGCTGTCGCGCCGGCCGTCGGCCTGAAGGTCGGACGATTCGATCGCCATCAGCCGGGGGCGCCGCGGCAGCCGCAGCTCGCAGCGGAGCAGCGCGCAGGCGGCCTCCAGGTGCGGGCGCATTTCAGGCGCGAACGCCACGATGTCGGTGCGAAACCAGAAGACCGCCTGTGCCGCGAACGCCACGGCGGCTGCGAGCGCCGCGAGCACCCACGCGATGCGCCGGCGCGGCGGCGGCGGCGAGTCGAGGAAGGCCGGCGCCGGCACGTCCTCGTTGGCGGCGGCCCCGGCCAGCGTCTTCGGCGCTTCGAACAGGCCCAGCTGCGGCGAGGGCTCGTTCTCGGGCGCCGGAGCCTGCGCGCCCTGCGCCGCGCTCTCCGCGACGAGGGCCTTGACTCCGTCGAACACGCTGCCGCACTTGCCGCAGCGTACCTT
Source organism: Burkholderiales bacterium (assembly GCA_035517595.1). Lineage (GTDB taxonomy): Bacteria > Pseudomonadota > Gammaproteobacteria > Burkholderiales > SG8-39 > RBG-16-66-20. The sequence continues at coordinate 21,748 of DATIYN010000060.1, read as the reverse complement.
GCCGCCGCGCGCCGAGAGCTGCGCCGGCTGCACGCGGAACGCCGTGCCGCAGCTCGGACATCGCGTGGTGAGGTTCATCGGCGGGTTCCCCCGACGAGCGCCCAGCCTTCGTCGGTCGCGTGAACCGCGACGTCGAAGTCGCGCGCGTAGGCGCTCATCACCTCGTCCGCCTGCGACTCGAGGATGCCCGAGAGCACGATGCGCCCGCCCCGCCGCGCGCGCGCGGCGAGCTGCGGTTCCAGGGCGACGAGCGGGCCGGCGAGGATGTTGGCAAGCACCAAGTCGAAGGCTCCAGGCGGCAACCGGTCGGGCGCGGCGAGGTGCACGGCGACGCCGTTGCGCGCCGCATTCGCGGCCGTCGTTTCGAGCGCCAGCGGGTCGACGTCGGTCGCGGCAAGCTCGCCTGCGCCGAGCAGGCCGGCGGCGACGGCCAATATACCGGAGCCGCACCCGTAGTCCAGGACGCTCTCGCCGCCGCGGATCCGCGCGGCAAGATAGCGCAGGACGAGCCGCGTGCTGGCATGGCTGCCCGTGCCGAACGCGAGGCCGGGGTCGAGCCGGACCGCGTGCGCGTCCGGGTCGGGGGGCTCATGCCAGCTCGGCACGATCCAGAGAGTCGGCGCGATGCGGATCGGGCCGAACTGCGCCTGCGCCCGGCGCACCCAGTCGTCGTCCGCGAGGCGCTCGGTGCGGTACTCGGGCAGCGGCAGCGCCGCCGCGCGCGCCGCGGCCGCGAGCAGCGCGCCCGCGTCGGCGCCCTCGGCGGCGAGCACGTCGACGCGCATGCGCTCGCCCGCAGGCTCGAGCGCGACCGATTCCGCGCCCGCCTCGATGAGCGCCTCGGACAAGGCCTCCGCGGGCGCGGGTTCCATCTCCAGCGAGATCGCGAGCCAGGGCACCGCGCTATTTCTTCTTCTTGGTCTCCTCGGCGAGCTTCTGCTCGAGGTAGTGGATCGAGGTGCCGCCGCGCAGGAAGCGCAGGTCGTGCAGCAGGTCGAGATGCAGCGGGATGTTGGTCTGGATGCCCTCGACCACCATCTCGGAGAGCGCGATGCGCATGCGCCGGATCGCCTGCTCGCGCGAGGCGCCGTAGGCGATCAGCTTGCCGACCATCGAATCGTAGTTCGGCGGCACGCTGTAGCCGGCGTAGACGTGGCTGTCGACGCGAATCCCGGGTCCGCCGGGCGGGTGGTACGAGGTGATCTTGCCCGGCGAGGGCGTGAAACGATAGGGATCCTCGGCGTTGATGCGGCATTCGATGGCGTGGCCGCGCAGCTCGATGTCTTTCTGCCGGAACGGCAGCTTCTCGCCGTGGGCGATGCGGATCTGCAGCTGCACCAGGTCGAGGCCCGTGATCATCTCGGTCACCGGGTGCTCGACCTGCAGCCGCGTGTTCATCTCGATGAAGTAGAACTCGCCCGATTCGTAGAGGAACTCGAAGGTGCCGGCGCCGCGGTAGCCGATTTTGCGGCAGGCCTCGGCGCAGCGCTCGCCGATGCGCTCGCGCTGTTTTGGCGTGAGCTCGGGCGCCGGCGCTTCCTCGATGATCTTCTGGTGCCGGCGTTGCATCGAGCAGTCGCGCTCGCCGAGGAACACCGCGTTCTTGTGCTCGTCCGCGAGTACCTGGATCTCGATGTGGCGCGGGTTTTCGAGGAACTTCTCCAGGTAGACCGTGCCGATGCCGAAGGCGGCCTGCGCCTCGGCGCGCGTCATGGCGACCGCATTGAGCAGAGCGGCCTCCGTGTGCACGGCGCGCATGCCGCGCCCGCCGCCGCCGCCCGAGGACTTGACGATGACCGGGTAGCCGATCTTGCGCGCGATCTTGACGGTCTCCGCGCCGTTTTCCGGCAGGGCGCCTTCCGAGCCCGGGACCACGGGCACGCCGGCCTTCACCATCGCCTGCTTGGCGCTTACCTTGTCGCCCATGAGGCGGATGTTCTCGGGGCGCGGCCCGATGAACACGAAGCCGCTCGCCTCCGCTTTCTCCGCGAAGTCGGCGTTCTCGGAGAGAAAGCCGTAGCCCGGGTGGATCGCCTCGGCGTCGGTGACTTCGGCCGCGCTGATGATCGCCGGGATGTTGAGGTAGCTCGCGGCCGCCGGCGCCGGGCCGATGCACACCGACTCATCGGCGAGCCGCACATATTTCGCCTCGGTGTCGGCCTCCGAATGCACCACCACGGTACGGATGCCGAGCTCGCGGCAGGCGCGCTGGATGCGCAGCGCGATCTCGCCGCGGTTCGCGATGAGGATTTTCTCGAACACGGATCAGCCGATGATGAAGAGCGCCTGGCCGTACTCGACCGGCTGGCCGTTCTCGACCAGGATCGCCTTCACGGTGCCCGAGGCATCTGCTTCGATCTCGTTCATCAGCTTCATCGCCTCGATTACGCAGATGATCTGCCCCTCTTTCACCGCACCGCCCACCTCGATGAACGGCTTGGCGTCGGGCGCGGGCGCCCGGTAGAAGGTGCCGACCATCGGCGACTTGACCGCGTGGCCCTCGGCGCCGGGCGCGGGCGCGGCGCCGGCCGCGGGTGCCGCTGCCGGGGCGGCGGTTCCCGGCGCGCTGGCGGCCGGCGCCGGGGCCGCGGACGCCACGGCCGCGGCCCCGAGCGGGGTCACGGTGACGGCACCGCCGCGCGCGATGCGGACGCGCTCTTCGCCCTCGGTGATCTCGAGCTCGGCAATGCCGGACTCCTGTACGAGGTCGATGAGCTTCTTGAGCTTGCGCAGATCCATGTCCTCCCCCTCCTGCAGCGGCGCCCGCGCCGCGCCGCCTAACGGGTCTTCAAGCGCCGGATCGCGTACTCGAGCGCCAGGTCGTAGCCCTGGCTGCCCAGTCCGAGGACGCTCCCTACGGCGACTGCCGTGAAGTGCGTTTGCGCCCGCCACGGCTCGCGGGCATGGATGTTCGACAGGTGGACCTCGATGAAGGGGATCTGGACTGCGGTCAGGGCATCGCGCATCGCTACGCTGGAGTAGCTGTAGCTGGCGGGATTGATGACGATGAAGCCCACCCCTTCCCGCTTGGCCTGCTGGATCCGGTCGACCAGGACCCCTTCGTGGTTCGATTGGAAGCAGGCGATGGCCACACCGGCCGCGCTCGCCTTTGCCACCAGGCGGCGGTCGATGCTCGCCAGTGTGTCCTTGCCGTAGAGGTGCGGCTCCCGAGTCCCGAGCAGGTTCAGGTTGGGGCCGTGCAGGACAAGGACCGACTTCGATTTGGAAGTTTTCTTCATTTTCGGCGCAGATGGGTGCATTTTAGCCGACTTTGCCCTCCCCCTCCCCCGGCCAGCCAATCGTCAAGGGCCGCAGGAAGCCATCCAACTCCGCCTCCTTGAGGGCACCCAGCTTCCGATGAGCAAGATCACCGCCACGGTCTGCGACCACCGTATACGGTAGCCCACCTCCCGAATTGCCAAGCTGCCGCATCAGGTCAAGACCATCGGTCTCGGCCAGGAGGATAGGGTACGTGATCTTGAACGATGCTGTAAATTCCCTGACTTTAGATGGATTATCGATGGCGATGCCGACAATTTCGGCACCGAAAGGGGCGTATTTCTTCCTTGCAGCCATCAGCAATGGGATCTCTTCACGGCAGGGCGCGCACCAGGTCGCCCAGAAGTTGCAGACCAGAATCCGCCCTTTCCACTCCGCCAGGCCGCGAATCCTGCCGTCGAGGTCGGCGAACCGGGCCGAGCGCAACGCTTCTGCCGCGCCATCTCCGCGCAGCTTCAGCGCCGCCGGGCCGGCGAGAAAGCCGGCCGCCGCCGCCGCGACGCCCGCGCCGGCAAGGATCAGGAGCTCACGCCGCCCGTGCGCCATCGCCGGCTTCGAGCAGCGAGCGGACCTCCGCGATGCCGGCCCGCGCCGCGACCCTGCCCGCCTGCGTGGTCTTCATGGCAGCGCGCTCGTCGCGCGGGTCGAACACCGACAGCCGCAGCGGCACGCCCTGCCATTCCGTCGTGAGGACGGCCACCGCCCGGGCGCGGTCGCCCGTGTACCGGCGCTCGTCGCTTGCCTGGTAGGGGATGCCGCGATCGAGCAGGAAGAGCTCGATGTCCTTCGTGCTTTCCGGAAACAGCTGCAGCTCGATCTCGGCGTAGGGGCCGGCGATGCCAGAGAGAACGGGACCGGTCAGGTAGGGCGTGAAGCGTTCGAGGGCGCGCATCGCCTCGAGCGCGGCTCGCCGCAGTTCGCCGACGCGTCGCGGATGCGCCTCGGCCTGGTAGAGCGCCAGGTACTCGCGCAATTCAGCCTCGATTTCGTCGTTCGCCGGCAGCGCCTCGCTGTCGGACGCGCCCAGCCGGCGCGCAGCCTTGCGCTTGGCGCGCGCGAAGTCGTCGATGCCCTCCTCGGCCATGATGCGCGCCGCCGCCGCGGCGATGCGCACGCGCAATCCCGAGCGGTGCCTGCGGCCCATCACCGGATAATAGCGTGATGCATCTGCATATCCTCGGCATCTGCGGCACCTTCATGGGCGGCATCGCGGCGATCGCGCAGCAGGCGGGCCATCGCGTCACGGGGTGCGATGCGAACGTCTATCCGCCGATGAGCGAGCAGCTTGGCGCGCTCGGCATCCGCCTGGTCGAAGGCTATGGCGCGGACCAGCTGTCGCTGGCGCCGGACCTCTGGGTGATCGGCAACGCCGTGACGCGCGGCAACCCGCTCATGGAAGCGATCCTGGATCGCGGCGACCGCTATCAGTCCGGACCGCAGTGGCTGTCGGAGCAGGCTCTCAATGGTAAGTGGGTACTAGCTGTCGCTGGAACCCACGGCAAGACGACAACTTCCGCCATGCTTGCATGGATCTTGGAATACGCTGGACGCAAGCCGGGCTTCCTGATTGGCGGCGTTGCGCCGGACCTCAAGGTGTCTGCTCGCGCGTCCCAGGAGTCCCTCTTCGTCATCGAGGCCGACGAATACGACACGGCTTTCTTCGACAAGCGCTCCAAATTTGTGCATTACCGGCCGAAGACGGCGATTTTGAACAATTTGGAGTTCGATCATGCTGATATCTTCGTCGATCTTGCAGCTATCGAGCGCCAATTCCACCATTTCGTCAGGACGATCCCTCGTTCCGGGAGGATCCTGACGAACGGGCTGGACCCCGCCCTGAAGCGAGTGCTTGCGCAGGGATGTTGGACTCCGCTAGAGGAGATCGGAACAGCAAGTGGCTGGCAGGCCGGAGCGCTGGACAAAGAAGGCGCCTTCGAAGTGGCGTGGCAGGGCAAGCCCATAGGGCGGTTGCGATGGGAGCTGGCGGGGCAGTTCAACCGGATGAACGCTCTCGCCGCAATCGGCGCGGCGCGTCATGCGGGGGTGGAGCCGCGGCAGGCTCTTGCGGCGCTATCGCGATTCCAGGGCGTGAGGCGCAGGCTGGAGCTGCGCGGCACGGAGCGCGGCGTACGTATCTACGATGATTTCGCCCATCACCCGACTGCGATCCGCGAGACCATCGCCGGATTGCGCCAGCGCATCGAAGGATCGCGCGAGCACGAGGGCGCCGGGCGGATTATCGCGGTGTTCGAGCCGCGCTCGAACACGCTGAAACAGGGAGTGCTGAAGGATGCGTTGCCCGCAAGCTTCGAGGGCGCAGACCGCGTCTACATCTACAGCGCGGGGCTCGCCTGGGACGCGGCAGCCGCGTTTGCGCCGCTCGGCGATCGCGCGCGTTGCGAGCCTGACTTGACCGCGCTGGTGGCCGCGATCGCGGCCGAGGCGAGGGCAGGGGACCACATTCTGGTGATGTCGAACGGCGGCTTCGGCGGCATCCATCAGAAGCTGCTCGCGGCGCTCCACGGAATCTGATCCTGCTCATGCTGGTCTACCTGCACGGCTTTAACAGCTCGCCCGCCTCGCACAAGGCGCAGGTCCTGAAGTCCTATCTGGAAGAGCGCGGCCTGGGCGCCGGCTATGCCTGCCCTGCGCTTCCGGACACGCCCGCCGAAGCGGTGCGCGCGGTCGAGCTGACAATCGGCCGGTGCGACCCGCGCGCGCTGCTGCTGATCGGCAGCTCGCTGGGCGGCTACTACGCGACCTGGCTCGCCGAGAAGCTCGGCTGCCGCGCGGTGCTCATCAACCCGGCGATCACCCCGCACGTGGGGCTCGCGGCCTTTCTCGGCCCGCAGACGAACCTGCACACGGGCGCGCCCTACGAGCTCACGCGCGCGCACCTGGAAGGCTGGCGCCGGCTGCTGGTCGAGCGCATCGACCCGGAGAAATACCTGTTGTTGCTGGAGACCGGCGACGAGGTACTCGACTGGCGCGAGGCCGCGACAAGATACGAGGGCGCGCGCATGGTGATCCGCCAGGGCGGCGACCACAGCCTGCAGTGCTTCCCGGAGATGATTCCGCGCATTCTCGCGTTTGCCGCATGAACGTCCTGTACGAGGAAGAAGGCGAGTTCAAGGTCGGAGCGGTGCTGTCGCAGGGGCCGGCATCGTTCCAGGTCGAGAGCCCGCATGGGCGCCGCTGCAAGGTCAAGGCGGCGCATGTGCTGCTCAGCTTCGAGCGGCCCTCGGGCGCCGAGCTTCTGGCCGAGGCGCGCAAGTTCGCCGACGGCCTGGACACCGACTTCCTCTGGCAGTGCCGCAAGGGCGCAGAATTCGGCGTGCAGGAGCTCGCGCGCGACTACGTCGGCCGGGAGCCCGCGCCGGTCGAGACCGCCGGCGTGCTGCTGAAGCTGCACTCGGCGCCGATGTATTTCTATCGGCGCGGCCGCGGCCGCTACCAGGCCGCGCCCGAGGAGACGCTCAAGCTCGCGCTGGCCGGCGTGGAGAGGAAGCGCCAGCAGCAGGACAAGATTGCGGCTTGGGCGGAGCAGCTCGAGCGCTTCGAGTGCCCGCGCGAGATCGCCGCGCTGCGCGAGGAGCTGCTTTACGCTCCCGATCGCGCCAGGCCGGAAACCAAGGCGCTCGAGCATGCCTGCGCCCGGACGGGCCTCGCGCCGGCGCGGCTGTTCGAGCGCTGCGGCCTGCTGCCCGACAGCGAGGCCTATCACCTCGGCCGGTTCCTGTTCGAATTCCATCCGAAGGGCGACCGCTTCCCGGCGCACGCAGCGCCCGAGGCGCCGGCGGAACTGCCGCTCGCCGAAGCGGTCGCTTTCAGCCTGGACGATGTCGGCACTACTGAGATCGACGATGCGTTCTCGCTCGAGCGCGTGTCGGACGCGGAGCTGCGCATCGGCATCCACATCGCCGCGCCCGCGCTCGCTTTCGCGCCAGGGTCGTCGCTGGACGCGATCGCGCGCGAGCGCCTGTCGACGGCCTACATGCCGGGGCGCAAGTTCACGATGCTGCCCGAGGACGCGATCGCTGCGCTGTCGCTGGACGAGGGCGGCGAGCGACCCGCGCTGTCGCTGTACTTCAACGTGGGCGCGCAGGATTTCGCGCCGCGCGGCCACGGCACGCGCATCGAGCGCGTGCGCATCGCGGCCAACTTGCGCCATGCGCAGCTCGATGCCCTGAACGACGCCTTCGAGCGGGGGCGGCCCGCAGGCGCATTGAATCTTCCCTTCGAAGAGGAGCTGCATGCGCTCTGGCGCTTTGCGAGCGCGCTGGAGGCGCGCCGCGGCAAGCCGAGCACCGGCCCGGCCAAACAGGACTACCTTTTCCGGGTCGAAGAGGGCCGCGTGGCGATCCAGGCGCGAAAGCGCGGCGCGCCGCTCGACAAGCTCGTTTCCGAGCTCATGATCCTCGCCAATGCGACCTGGGGAGAGCTGCTTGCCGAGCGCGACATCGCGGCTATCTACCGCGTGCAGGCAGCCGGCAAGGTCCGCATGAGCGTGCATGCCGAGACGCACGAGGGCCTGGGAGTGGCAACCTACGCCTGGTTCACGTCGCCGCTGCGTCGCTACGTCGACCTCGTCAACCAGTGGCAGCTGGCTGCGGCGCTGCGCGGGCGGCGCGCGCCGTTCGCGCGCTCGTCCGAGGCTCTGCTGACCGCGCTGCGCGCCTTCGAGATCGCCGCGGCGCGCTACGACGAGCACCAGCGCGCGATGGAGCAGTACTGGTGCTTGCGCTGGCTGATCCAGGAGAAGGTCGCCGAGAGCGACGCCACGGTGGTACGCGAGAACCTTGCGCGCGTGGACGGGCTGCCGCTCGTGGTGAAGGTGCCCTCGATGCCGGCGCTCGAACCGGGCGCGCGCGTGCGCCTCGCGCTCGAAGCTCCCGACCTCCTCGAGCGGCAGGTGCACTGCGTCTGGCGCGGGCAGGCGGTCCCCTAAACGCCTAAAATGGCGGCGGAACTTCGCACTACGAGGTGAATTTGCAGGGCGCCAACGCCGCAAGCTTGCTGTTGGATCCGAGCGCATACTGGGCCGGGCTGGACCGCCAGTCGCGCCTGCTGGCGGCGTCGGCGGCCGCCTCGATCGTGCTGCACGCGGTCCTGCTGCTGGTCCATTTCCGCTTTCCCGACGCGATGCGCTGGAACTCCGCCAACCAGCCGCTCGAGGTGGTGCTGGTGAACGCCAAGACGCGCGCCAAGCCCGAGAGAGCCAGGGCGCTCGCGCAGGCAAATCTCGAAGGCGGCGGCAACGACGACGCCAGGCGGCGCGCCACGACGCCGCTGCCCACCACCAACCCGAGGGAGCCCGGCCGCGACCTCGCCGAAATGCGCCGGCGCCAGCGCGAGCTCGAGGCGCAGCAGCAGCAGCTGCTCGCGCAGGCGCGAGAGGCGAGGGCGGCCATCGCCGCGGGCGCCGAGGGCCGCAATCCCTCCGAGGAGGCGACCCCGCAGCAGTCGGGCCGCGACATCGCCGACCGGGCGCTGGCGATGCTCAACCTTCAGGCGCAGATCGCGCGCCAGACGCAGGCCTACCAGGAGCGGCCGCGCAAGCGGTTCATCGGCGCGAGCACGCGCGAATACCGCTTCGCGCAATACGAGGAGGACTGGCGCAGCAAGATCGAGCGCGTGGGCACCGTCAACTATCCGGCCGAGGCGCGCGGCAAGCTCTACGGCTCGCTGCAGCTCACCGTGACCATCCGTCCGGACGGCAGCGTCGAGGACGTCAAGCTCGACCGCTCCTCCGGGCTGAAGATCCTCGACGCCGCGGCGCATCGCATCGTCCAGCTGGCGGCGCCCTTCGCGGCCTTTCCGCCCGAGATCCGCAAGGACACCGACCTCCTGGTCATCACCCGCACCTGGTTCTTCGCGCAAGGCGACAAGGTCTGGACTGAATGACCGACCAGTATGCGGTGATCGGCAATCCGGTCGCGCATTCGAAGTCGCCCTGGATCCACGCCGAATTCGCGCGACAGACGCGCCAGGACCTCGACTACGGGCGCATCAAGGCGCCGCTGGACGGTTTCGCGCGAGCGGTGGACGCGTTCCGGGCCGCGGGCGGGCGCGGCGCCAACGTCACGCTGCCCTTCAAGGAAGAGGCGTACCGCTATTGCCACGGTGCAGTGAGCGAGCGGGCACGCGCGGTCGGGGTGGTGAATACGCTCATGTTCGACGGCGACCGCGTGCACGGCGACAACACGGACGGCATCGGCTTGCTGCGAGACCTGACGATCAATCTGCGCCGCACCGTCGCCGGCCGTCGCGTGCTGCTGTTGGGGGCCGGGGGCGCTGCGCAGGGCGTTCTTGCGCCGCTCGCGGCGGCGGGCCCGCTTCGCCTGTTCGTGGCTAACCGTACCGCCGGGCGGGCGCGCGAGCTCGCGCAGCGTCACGGCGTGGGCGGAGGCGGCTACGACGAGATCGCCTCCGAGGAATTCGATTTGCTGATCAACGCGACTTCGGCGGGGCTTGCGGGCGAGGCGCCGCCGCTGCCGCCAGGGGTCTTCGCGGCGGGCGCGCTCGGCTACGACATGGTCTACGGCCGCGACACGCCGTTTCTAGCGCTCGCGCGCGCCGCGGGCGCGGCGGCCTGCGACGGCAGCGGCATGCTCGTGGAGCAGGCGGCCGAGTCGTTCCTGCTCTGGCGCGGTGTGCGGCCCGACACCGCGCCCGTCCTGGCGGCGCTGCGAAAGGGTTGAGCGTGGCAAAGGGGAGCCTGCTGCGCGTGGCCCGCGTCGCGTGGAAGGCGTTCTGCTATGCGCTGGGTGCGCTGGTGGCCGCGGCGCTCGCGGTGCAGATCTGGTTCTTCGCGCACGTGCTCTGGTGGCGCGCCTTCCAGCCCGAGACGAGCGCGTTCATGGACCGGCGCCTCGCCGAGCTGCAAGCCAAGGACCCGAAAGCCAGGCTCGCGCACCAATGGGCCCCTTACGGGCGCATCTCGCCGAACCTGAAGCGCGCGGTCGTCGCCTCGGAAGACGCCAAGTTCCTCGACCACGAGGGCTTCGACTGGGAGGCGATCTCCAAGGCGATCGAGAAGAACGAGCGCAAGGGCAGGGTGGTCGCCGGCGCCTCGACCATCAGCCAGCAGCTCGCGAAGAACCTGTTCCTCTCGGGCGAGCGCTCCTGGCTGCGCAAGGGCGAGGAGGCGGCGATCACCTGGATGCTGGAGTCGACGCTCAGCAAGCGGCGTATCCTCGAGCTCTACCTCAATTTTGCCGAGTGGGGCGAGGGCGTGTTCGGCGCCGAGGCCGCCGCGCGCTATCACTTCGGCGTCGCCGCCTCGGCGCTCAGCGCTTCGCAAGCGGCGTTCCTCGCGGCGATCCTGCCCAGTCCGCGCCGCTACCCGCGCGGCACCACGACGCCCTATGTCGCCGGGCGCATCGAGACTATCCTCGCGCGCATGCCGAGCGCCCAGATCCCGTGACCGAGCTGCCCAACCGCCTCGAAGTCGAGGACCTGCAGCAGAACCTGCGCCGGATCCAGGAGGGCCTCGCGCACAAGGCGGATCCCGCGACGCTGCGGCTGCAGCTCGACCGGCTGCATCCCGCCGACGTCGCCTACCTCCTCGAGGCCCTGCCGCTCGCGGAGCGCCAGGCGGTCTGGGACCTCGTCAAGGCCGAGCGCGAGGGCGAGATCCTGCTCGAGCTCTCGGAAGCGGTGCGCGAGCCGCTCATCGCGACCATGGAGCCCAAGGAGCTCGTGGCGGCGGCCGAGACGCTGGACGCCGACGAGATCGCCGACCTTGCGCCCGACCTGCCCGAACAGGTCGTGCAGGACGTCATCCGCGCGCTGCCGCAGGAAGAGCGCGCGCTGCTGCGCGCCGCGCTGTCCTACGACGAGGGCTCGGTGGGCGCGCTCATGGAATTCGACCAGGTGACGGTGCGGGCGGACGTGTCGCTCGAGGCGGCGACGCGCTACCTGCGCGCGCTCGACGAACTGCCGGCGCATACCGACCAGCTGTTCGTCGTCGACCGCGGCGGCAAGCTTCTCGGCTCGCTGCCGCTCGCGCGGCTGATCGTCACCGACCTGGACAAGCAGGTGGGCGAGGCGATGGTCCCGGAGAGCGTGAAGCTGCGGCCCGAGGACCGCGCCGAGGATGCCGCTCAGGCGTTCGAGCGGTACGACCTAGTGTCGGCGCCGGTGGTGGACCTGATCACCGGCAGCCTCGTCGGCCGCGTCACGGTGAACGCGGTGGTCGACTACATCCGCGCGCAGAGCGCGGAGAACCAGCTCGCCGAGGCCGGCCTGTCCAAGGAAGAGGACGTGTTCGCGCCCGTGCTCGACAGCTTCCGCAACCGCTGGGCCTGGCTGGCGATCAACCTCGTGACCGCGTTCATCGCCTCGCGCGTGATCGGCGCCTTCGAGGGCTCGATCGCCAAGCTCGTCGCGCTCGCCGCGCTGATGCCGATCGTCGCCGGCATCGGCGGCAATTCGGGCAACCAGACCATCACCATGATCGTGCGTGCGCTCGCGCTCGGCCAGATCCAGGCGAGCTACTGGCGCAAGCTGGTCGGCAAGGAGCTCGGCCTGGCGACCCTGAACGGCGTTCTCTGGGGCTCGCTGCTCGGCATCGCCGCCTACCTGCTCTACGACAACGTCGCGCTCGGCGGCGTGATGGCGCTCGCGATGCTGCTCAACATGCTGCTCGCCGCCGGCATGGGCGTGGCGATCCCCTGGCTGCGCTCGAAGTTCGGCACTGACCCGGCGGTGGGTTCCTCGGTGCTGATCACTGCTTGCACCGACTCGGGCGGCTTCTTCATCTTTCTGGGACTCGCGACGCTGTTCCTGCTCTAGGGCGGCCCGCGTCCGGATCAATAGCCGATCGCGGCGCCGTCGCTGCGCGGATCCGCCCCCCCGAGGCGCGTGCCGCTCGCCGGATCGATCACGATTCCGTGCGCGTGGCCGGCCAGTTCGTTCCAGGCGCCCCAACGGTCCAGGACATGGCCGCGGCGCTGGAGCTCGTCGAGCGTCTCCGGCGGGAACCGCGATTCGACGTGCAGAGTGTCGCGCGTCTCGCCGAGCGCGAATCGGCCCGACAGCCAGCGCGGCGCCTGCACCGCTTGCTGGATGTCGAGGCCGAAGTCGATCATCGACACGTAGGTCTGCGCGTGAATCTGCGGCTGCCCGTCGGCGCCCATGCAGCCGACCACCGCCCAGAGCCTGCCGCCGCGGAAGGCGAGCGAGGCGATCAGCGTGTGCAGCGGGGTCTTGCCCGGCTCGACGCAGTTGGGATGAGAGGGATCGAGCGAGAAGTAGGCGCTGCGGTTCTGCAGCACGACGCCCGTGCGGCCCGCGACCACGCAGGAGCCGAACACGCCATACAGGCTGTTGATCAGCGCAACGGCGTTCCCCGCGGCGTCGACGGCCGCGACGAACACGGTATCGCCGGCGAGGCTGCCGTAGGAGGGAACCTTGTCCCAGGGCAGCGCGCGCGCGGGGTCGATCAGCGCCCGGCGCGCGTCCGCGTAGGACTTCGACACCAGGCGCGCGATCGGCACTTGCGCATAGCGCGGGTCGGCAAGGTGACGGTCGCGGTCGTGGTAGGCGATCTGCTTCGCCTGCACCATCAGATGCGCGTGATCGGCGCCGAGGTAGGTTTTCCCGTGCAGCTCGAACGGCTCGAGCAGATTCAGCATTTCGATCACCGTGAAGCCCTGCGTCGGCGCCGGCGTCTCGAAGATCGTGACGTCGCGGTAGCGGCCCTGGATCGCCTCGCCCCAGGTCGCCCTCTGCGCCGCAAGGTCGCGCGCGTCGAAGAAGCCGCCGCGCTCCTTGGCGAAACGCGCCATCTCGCGCGCGACCCCGCCCTCGTAGAAGCCCGCCCGTCCGCCCTCGGCGAGCGCGCCCAGCGTGCGCGCGAGATCCGGGTTCGCGAGCCTGCCTCCTGCGGGGATCGGCGCGCCGCCCGGCAGGAACAGGGCGGCGGACTCGGCATGCGCCGCGAGTTCCGGCTGCGTCGCCGCGATCCAGCCCGCGAGGCGCTCGCCGACCGTAAAGCCGTCGCGCGCGTAGGCGATGGCGGCCTCGAGATCGCGCGCGAGCGGGATGCGTCCGTACTCGCGGTGCGCTTCGACCCAGCTCGCGACCGCTCCCGGCGTCGTCAGCGTCGCGGGAAGGACGCCGCGAAACGGGACCTCCGCAAGGCCGCGCCCGCGGAACCAGGCGACGTTTGCCGAGGCGGCAGCGCGGCCGCCGCCGTCCAGGAATCGCACCGTATCGCGCTTCGCGTCATAGAGGAGCCAGAACGCGTCGCCGCCGACGCCCGTCATGTGCGGGTACAGGACCGCGAGCGCGCTGCTGGCGGCGATGGCGGCGTCCACCGCGGAGCCGCCCGCGCGCAGCGCGTCCACGCCCGCCTGCGAGGCGAGCGCATGCGGGCAGGCGACCATGCCCGAGGGCGCGCGCGCGACCGGGCGCTCGGCGTAGGTCGGCAGACTAGGCCCTGAAGGCGAACCGCGCGGCGGCGAGCGTCGCTTCGATCTCGGCCGCGCCGTGCGCGGCGGACACGAAGCCCGCCTCGTATGCCGAGGGGGCCAGATAGACGCCGCGATCGAGCATCGCGTGGAAGAACCGGTTGAAGCGGTCCTTGTCGCAATGCATCGCCTCGGCGAACGACGCGGGCGGCGCGGCGCGGAAATAGAGCCCGAACATGCTGCCGATCGATTGCGCCGAGAACACGACGCCGGCTTTTCTTGCCTCGGTCTTCAATCCTTGAATCAGGTCTTCCGTAACGGACGAAATCCTTTCCTGAAAACCCGGCACATCCACCAGTTTCAACGTCGCAAGGCCCGCAGCCACTGCCACGGGATTGCCCGAGAGCGTGCCCGCCTGGTAAACGGGACCGAGCGGCGCGATCTTGCTCATGATGTCGCGTCTGCCGCCCACCGCGCCCACCGGCAGGCCGCCGCCGATGACCTTGCCGAGCGTCGTCAGGTCGGGCCGGATGCCGTAGCGCGCCTGCGCGCCACCCAGCGCCACGCGAAAGCCGGTCATCACCTCGTCGAAAATGAGCACCGCACCGTGCTTCGTGCACTGTTCGCGCAACGCTTCTAGGAATCCCGGCGCCGGCAACACGAGATTCATGTTTCCAGCCACCGGCTCCACGATCACACCGGAAATTTCCTTGCCTTTTTCCTCGAAGACCTTCTTCAACTGCGGAATGTCGTTGTAGTCGAGCACCAGCGTATGCGCCGCAGTCTCCGGAGGCACGCCGGCGGAGCTCGGGTTGCCGAAGGTGAGTGCGCCGGAGCCCGCCTTGACGAGCAGGCTGTCGGCGTGGCCGTGGTAGCAGCCTTCGAACTTGACGATGAAACTCCTGCCGGTGTGGCCGCGCGCGAGGCGGATCGCGGTCATCGTCGCCTCGGTCCCGGAGGACACGAGGCGCACCATCTCGATCGAGGGCACGAGACGGCAGAGCGTCTCGGCGAGCTCGACCTCGGACTCGGTGGGCGCGCCGAACGACAGCGCGCGCGAGGCCGCGGCCTGAACGGCCTCCACGACGGCCGGATGGGTGTGGCCGAGCACCATCGGCCCCCAGGAGCCGACGTAGTCGATGTAGCGCCGGCCATCGGCGTCCCACAGGTGCGCGCCCGAGGCGCGCTCGAAGAAGCGTGGCGCGCCGCCAACCGCGCCGAATGCGCGCACCGGCGAATTCACGCCCGCGGGGATGCGCGCCTGCGCACGCGCAAAGAGAGATTCGTTCTGCGAGCTCACGGAGCGAAGAGCTTACCGTATGCGCGCGCGCGCGCCGCGACGTCGGACGCCTCGAACAGGTCCGAGATCACCGCCAGGGCGTCCGCCCCGGCCGCCAGCAGCTGCGGCGCGTTGTCCAGCGTGATGCCGCCGATCGCGACGAGCGGCACGCCGAGGGCCCGCGCCTCGGCAAACAGCGCGAGCGGCGCGCGCACCGCCGCGGGCTTGGTCGGCGAGGCGAACACGCTGCCGAAGGCGACGTAGTCGGCGCCCGCCGCGACCGCCGCGCGCGCGCGCTCGAGCGAGTCATAGCAGGAGACGCCGAGGATCTTGCCTTTGAGCCGGGCACGAGCGGCGGCGATATTGCCGTCGTCGCTGCCCAGGTGCACTCCGTCCGCCCCCACCGTCGCAGCGATCTCGACGTCGTCATTGACGATGAAAGGCACGCCGAGCGCGCGGCAGAGATCAGCCAGGACGCGCGCTTCGCTCGATGACGAAGTCTTCTTGCGGCGGTATTGCAGGGCCGCGATGCCGCCTTCGAGCGCCTGCGCGACCTGGCGCCGCAACCGCCCCGCGTCCGCGAGTTCGGGCGTGATCGCGTACAGGCCGCGCAGCTTCATCGGCCGGCGAAGAAGCGGTTCGGCAGATGCTGGCCGCCGCCCGGCGCGAAGCCGGCCTCGAGCGACTGCCACGTGTACTCCTGCGCCGCCCGCGCCGCCGCGGGCACGTCCATGCCTTTGGCGAGATTCCCGGCAACCGCCGAGGCGAGCGTGCAGCCGGAGCCGTGGTACTCGCGCGGCAGCCGCGGCCAGGCGTCCTCGCGCAGCTTTCCTCCCGCGCCGTAGAGCGTGTTGGTCACCTGCGCGCCGGGCTCGTGCGCGCCGGTGACGAGCACGTACTTGCAGCCTAGGCCGGCGATCGCGCGCGCGCAGTCGGCGAGCGGCGCATCGGGCGAGGCGAGCGCGAGGCGCCTCGCCTCCGGGCCGTTGGGCGTCGCCACGGTCGTGCGCGGCAGCAGCCGTTTACGGAGCGCCTGCAGGGTATCCGCATCCGCCAGCACGTCGCCGCGGCCCGAGGCGAGGACCGGATCGAGCACCACGGGTACGCCGGGATGCGCGCCGAGCAGTTCGGCGACCGCCTCGGCATTGCGCGCCGATCCGAGCACGCCGATCTTGAATGCCGCGACCGCGATGTCGGCGAGCACGACGCGCGCCTGGCGCGCGATCCACGCCGGCTCGAGCGCAAGCAGGCCCTCGACGCCGCGCGTGTCCTGCGCCGTGACCGCGGTGACGACCGACAACGGGTGACAGCCGAGGCTCGCGAGCGTGAGCAGGTCCGCCTGCAAGCCCGCGCCGCCCGTCGGATCGGACGCCGCAAAGCAGAGCACGGCCGGAGGCGACGACGACATGCGTTAAACTCCGACGCAATTCTACTGTCCTGTTTCCCATGTCCGAACAGCAAGTCGCGTACCGAACCTGGATGTGCCTGATCTGCGGATGGGTCTACAACGAGGCCGACGGACTTCCCGACGAAGGCATCTCGCCGGGAACCCGCTGGGAGGACGTGCCGATGAACTGGACCTGCCCGGAGTGCGGCGCGCGCAAGGAGGATTTCGAGATGGTGGAGATCTAGCGGCGCGGAACCGCAGCAGCCGGAGGGGGGATGCGGTAAAATGGCGCCAACGTGTCCTCGGCGTCGTGGCCTCGATAAACCTCACGAATCACTTCCTGATCGCCATGCCCAACATGGTCGATCCGTACTTCGCGAGGACACTCACTTACGTTTGCGAGCACAGCGAGCAGGGCGCGCTCGGCATCGTCGTCAATCGTCCGATCGACATGACCCTGCAGGCGCTGCTCGAGCGCCTGTCGCTGAGCCTCAAGGACCACGCGCTCGCGGACGCGCCCATTTACTTCGGCGGCCCGGTGCAGACCGACCGCGGCTTCGTGCTGCACCTGCCGGCGGGCGACTGGCAGGCGACGATCAAGGTGAGCGCAGGGACGGCAGGTGCGATCGGCCTGACCACGTCCAAGGACATCCTGGAAGCGGTCTGCCGCGGCGAAGGCCCGGCCAAGATGCTGGTGTCGCTCGGCTACGCGGGCTGGTCGGCCGGGCAGATCGAGCACGAGCTCAAGCAGAACGCCTGGCTCACGGTCGAGGCCAGGGACGCAATCCTGTTCGACCTGCCTGCGGACGAGCGTCTGCCCGCCGCGATGGAACTCCTCGGCCTGGACTACGCGCGCCTGGCCGATCAGGCAGGACATGCCTGAGAAGGCGCGCCGCACAGCCGCCGGCACCGTCCTTTCTTTCGATTTCGGGCTGCAGCGCGTCGGCGTCGCGGTCGGCGAAGCCGAAGTCGGCGCGGCGCATCCGCTGCCTCCGCTCGCGGCGGCGACGCAGCCCGGGCGATTTACCGCGATCGAGCGTCTCGTCAGGCAATGGCATCCGGCGCTGTTCGTGGTCGGGCGGCCGCTCGGCGAGGACGGCGCGCCGCACGAGATGACGCGGCGCGCCGAGCGTTTCGCGCGTCAGCTCGGCGGCCGCTTCGGCCTGCCGGTCGCGTTCGTGGACGAGCGCTACAGCTCCGCGGAGGTGGAAAGCCGCATGCGCGCGGCGTACGGCGCGCGCAAGGCGGTGAAGCTCGCGCGCGGCAAGATGCTCGACTCGCAGGCCGCGCAGCTGCTGCTGCAGCAATACTTCGATGAACGCGAAGCTACCTGACGCGGAGGCGCTCCTGCCCAAGCTCGCCGCCGAGCTGAAAGCCCGCATCACGCCCGCGAGCGCGATGATCGGGCTGCACACGGGCGGGGTCTGGGTCGCGGAGCGGCTGCATCCGCTGCTCGGGCTCAAGGAGCCGCTCGGCGTGATGGACATCGCGTTCTACCGCGACGACTACGCGAAGGAGGGCCTCAAGCACGACCCGAAGCGCACGCGCATCCCGTTCGAGGTCGAGGGCCGGGATCTGCTGCTCGTCGACGACGTGCTCTATACGGGCCGCACGGTGCGCGCGGCGATGAACGAGCTGTTCGACTACGGCCGCCCGCGCAGCATCGCGCTCGTTGTGCTCGCCGACCGCGGCGGACGCCAGCTGCCGATCGCCGCGCAGCACGCGGGCGCGCGGGTCGAAGTGCCCGCGGGCAAGCGCCTGCGCCTGAAGCGCGCGGCCGACGGCCGCCTTTCGCTGGAGCTCGAAGATGGCGGCTAACCCGCAGCTCAACGCGAGCGGCGAGCTCCAGCACCTGCTGTCGATCGAGGGGCTGCCGCGGGCGATCCTCGAGCAGATCCTCAACACCGCGGAATCCTTCGTCGGCGTCACCGAGCGAGAGGTGAAGAAGGTGCCGCTGATGCGCGGCAAGAGCGTGTTCAATCTGTTCTTCGAGCCCTCCACGCGCACGCGCACCACCTTCGAGATCGCCGCCAAGCGCCTGTCGGCCGATGTCATCAATCTCAACGTCGCGGCGAGCTCGCAGACCAAGGGCGAGTCGCTGCTCGACACGGTCGCGAACCTCTCGGCGATGCAGGCCGACGTCTTTGTCGTCCGGCACGGCTCTTCGGGCGCACCCTACCTGATTGCGCGCCACGTCAAGCCGCACGAGCACGTGATCAACGCGGGCGACGGCCGGCACGCGCACCCGACGCAGGGGCTGCTCGATCTGTACACGATCCGGCACTACAAGAAGGACTTCGGAGCGCTCACGGTGGCGATCGTCGGCGACGTGCTGCACTCGCGCGTGGCGCGTTCGCTGATCCACGGCCTCACGACGCTCGGCGCGCCCGAGGTGCGCGTGATCGGGCCGCAGACGCTGATTCCCGCGGGCGTCGCGGCGCTCGGCGTGCGCGTGTTCCACGACATGCGCGCGGGCCTCAAGGGTAGCGATGTAGTGGTCATGCTGCGCCTGCAGAACGAGCGCATGAACGGGCCGCTGCTGCCCTCGGCGCAGGAGTTCTTCAAGAACTACGGCCTCACCGCCGAGAAGCTCGCGCTCGCGAATCCCGATGCGATCGTGATGCACCCGGGCCCGATGAACCGAGGCGTCGAGATCGACTCGCCGGTGGCCGACGGGCCGCATTCGGTGATCCTGCCGCAGGTCACCTTCGGCATCGCGGTGCGCATGGCGGTCATGTCGATCGTGGCGGGGAACTGATGAGCCTGTTGATCAAGGGCGGACGCATCGTCGATCCCGCGAGCGGGCGCGACGAGATCGGCGACGTCTTCGTCGACAAGGGCAGGATCGCGGAGAAGAAGGGCAAGGCCGACGAAACGATCGACGCAAAAGGTCTCGTCGTCGCGCCGGGGCTCATCGACCTCGCGGCGCGGCTGCGGGAGCCGGGCCAGGAATACAAGGCGACGCTCGCCTCGGAGATGGATGCCGCCGTCGCCGGCGGCGTGACGAGCCTCGCCTGTCCGCCGGACACGCATCCGCCGCTGGACGAGCCGGGGCTCGTCGACATGCTGCGACGTCGCGCGAAGGCGCTGTCGCGCGCGCGCGCGTACCCGGTGGGCGCGCTCACGGTGAAGCTCGCCGGCGAGCGGCTCGCCGAGATGTCGGTGCTCGCCGAGGCCGGCTGCGTCGCGTTCTCGCAGGCCAACGTGCCGATCGCCGACACCCAGGTGCTCTGGCGCGCGCTGCAGTACGCGGCGACCTTCGGCTATCCGGTCTGGCTGCGCGCCGAGGACAGGTGGCTCTCGCGCGAAGGCGTGGCGCATGACGGCGAGATGGCCACGCGCCTCGGACTGGCCGGCATCCCGGCCTTCACCGAGACCATCGCGCTGGTCACCATGCTGCAGCTGGTGGGCGCCACCGGCGCGCGCGTGCACTTCTGCCGGCTGTCCACCGCGGCCGCGGTCGACATGATGCGCGCGGCAAAAAAGGAAAAGCTGCCGGTCACCTGCGACGTCGGCATTCACTACGTGCACCTCTCGGAGACGGACCTCGGCTACTACGATTCGCATTGCCGGCTCGACCCGCCGCTGCGCAGCCAGCGCGACCGTGAAGCGCTCGCCGCCGGCCTCGCCGACGGCACGATCGACTGCGTGGTGTCGGACCATGCCCCCGTGGACGAAGACCAGAAGCAGCTGCCGTTCGCGGAGGCCGAAACCGGCGCGACGGGCCTGGAGCTGCTGCTGCCGCTCGCGCTCAAGTGGGGAGCCGGGCGCAAGCTCTCGCTCGTGAAGACGCTGGCGCGCGTCACGAGCGATCCGGCGCGCATCCTCGGCGTCCAGTCCGGGCGCATCGCGCCGGGCGCGCCGGCCGACCTGGTGCTGTTCGATCCCGAAGAGTCCTGGCGCGTGCTGCCCGGGGCGCTGAAGAGCCAGGGCAAGAACACGCCTTTCCTCGGCTACGAGCTCGCCGGGCGAGTGCACGAAACGATCGTCGCCGGCAGCGTCGTTTACCGGAAGCAGTGAGGCGCGCGGCACTCGCTCTGCTGTTCCTGCTTTCCGCTTGCGGAACGATCTCCAAGCGGGAGACGCCGACGCCTGCGGCTCCGCCCCCGGGCCCGGGAAAGGGCGCTTACTACAAGGACGACGGCCCCGGCGCGAATCCGCCCGCCAACCTCGCGGCGATCCCCGACGCGGTGCCCAGGGCCGAGCCGCTCAATCGCCTCGCCAACCGCCCTTACCAGGCGCTCGGCCGCGACTACGTGCCGCTCACGAGCGTCGCGCCGTTCCGCCAGAGCGGTGTCGCGAGCTGGTACGGCCGGCGCTACCACGGGCAGCGGACGTCCAGCGGCGAGGTCTACGACATGTACGCCATGACCGCGGCGCACCCCACGCTGCCGATCCCGAGCTACGCGCGCGTGACCAATCTGGCCAACGGCCGCAGCGTGGTGGTGCGCGTCAACGACCGCGGCCCGTTTCACTCCGATCGCATCATCGATCTTTCGTACGTGGCGGCCTGGAAGCTGGGCTACGCGGACGCCGGCAGCGCGCAGGTCGAGGTGGAAAGCGTCCTGCCCGGAGCGCCTGCGTCCGCGGTCGCCGCGGCGTCGACCTCCGCACCGGCTCCCGCGCCGCCTCAGGAGCCGCCGGCGACCGAGCAGAAGGGCACGGCCGATGCCGCGGGCGTCTACCTGCAACTGGGTGCGTTCTCGTCCCAGCAGGGCGCGGAGAGCTTCCGCGCTCGGCTGTATCGCGAACTCGGCTGGCTCTCGGACGCGATCCGGATCGTGCCCGCGGGGGCCGTCTACCGCCTGCACCTCGGCCCGTACCGCTCGCCGGCGGATGCGCGGCCGACGGCCGATCGCATCGCCGCGGAACTCAACCTGCGCCCGCTGATCGTAATCAGGTAGCCGCTATAATCCGCGGCTTTTTGCGCAGGGGTTCCATGCTTCGCCGCCTGTTCTGCCTGGTCGCCGCGCTGCCGCTGCTCGCGCTCGCGCAGGACCCGCAGCCCCCGCAGCTCGTCGGCCGCGCCTGGGTGCTCGCCGACGTCTCGAGCGGTCAGATCCTCGCCGCCGAGAGGCCCGACGAGCGCTTCGAGCCGGCGTCGCTCACCAAGCTCATGACCGCGTACGTGACCTTCGCGGCGCTGAAGGAGAGGAAGCTCGCGCTCGGCGACCAGGTCAGCGTCTCGGAGAAGGCCTGGCACGCACCGGGCTCGCGCATGTTCATCGAGCCGAAGAAGCCGGTGGCGGTAGACGAGTTGATCCGCGGCATGATCGTGCAATCCGGCAACGACGCCTGCATCGCGCTGGCCGAAGCGATCTCCGGCTCCGAAGAGGCCTTCGTGCAAAGCATGAATCATGAAGCGCAGCGCCTGGGTCTGATCCATAC
>DATIYN010000059.1:0-6465 GCA_035517595.1 Burkholderiales bacterium | reverse complement strand
CGAAAGGGTGGAACGTCTCGCCAGTGGCTTGATCGCGAACTTCGATCTGAAGGCGGGCGATCGCGTCGCCTTCGCGATGAAGAACTGCCCGCAGTACTGGGAGCTGATGTTTGCGTGCTGGCACGCGGGCCTCGTGGCGGTGCCGATGAACGCCAAGCTGCACGCGAAGGAGCTCGAGTACATCGTCGGCAACTGCGGGGCGAAGGCGAGTTTCTTCGAGCCGCGGGAATTCGAGAGCATCTCGGGCGCTCCCGCGGCGCCGGCCGACGCGCGCCCCGACGACGTCGCCTGGCTCTTCTACACGAGCGGCACCACGGGCGTGCCCAAGGGCGCCGTGCTCACGCACCGCAACCTGCTGTTCGCATCTCAGGCCTATTTCGCGGACATCGACAAGCTCGGGCCGGGCGACTCGATCCTGCATGCGGCGCCCCTGTCGCACGGCTCGGGGCTCTACGGCCTGCCGCACTTCGCGGCCGGCGCGGTCAACGTGATTCCCGAGAGCGGCGGCTTCGACCCGGAGGAGCTGTACGCGCTGCTCGAGCGCTGGCGCGGCGCCTCGCTGTTCGCCGCGCCCACCATGATCGTGCGCCTGCTCGCGAGCCCGGCCGCGCGCCGGCCGAGGCACCTGAAGACCCTCTGCTACGGCGGCGCGCCGATGTACGTCGCCGACGCGCTGCGCGCCATCGACCTTTTCGGCGGCGAGCGCCTCTACCAGCTGTTCGGCCAGGGCGAAAGTCCGATGACGATCACGGGGCTTCCTCAGCGTTTTCACGATCGAAGAATGAATCTGGAGACGTGCGGCTTCGCCCGAACCGGCGTGGAGGTGAAGGTGCTGGAATCCGGGGAGGTCGTGACGCGCTCCGATTGCGTGATGGCGGGCTACTGGAACAACCCGGGAGCCACCGCGAATGCGCTGCAGGGCGGCTGGCTCCACACGGGCGACATCGGGCGCATGGACGAGCAAGGCTTTCTCACCCTGCTCGACCGCTCGAAGGACATGATCATCTCGGGCGGCTCCAACATCTACCCGAGGGAGATCGAGGAGGTGCTGCTGCGGCACCCGGCGGTCGCCGAGTGCTCGGTGATCGGCCGGCCGCACCCCGAATGGGGAGAAGAGGTGGTTGCGTTTGTCGTCCTCAAGGACAGGCAAGTTGCACAGAAGGAGGACCTGGACGAACTCTGCCTTGCCAACGTCGCGCGCTTCAAGCGGCCGCGCGAGTACCGCTTCGTCGAGTCCCTGCCCAAGAACAACTACGGCAAGGTCCTGAAGACGGAATTGCGCAAGCGCCTATAATCCCCGGGCCATGAGCCACCGGCCCGTGATCCTGGTCGCGGACGATTCCGAGGACATCCGGAACCTGTTCGGCGTCATGCTGAAGAAGCACTACGACGTGAAGCTCGCGGCCAACAGCGACGAGACCTTCGCCGCCGCCGACACCGAGCCGCTGCCCGACCTGATCCTGCTCGACGTGGAAATGCCGTCCCTCAACGGCTACGAGGTGTGCGCGCGCCTCAAGGCCAACCCGGTGCTGTCGCATATCCCGGTGATCTTCGTCACCTCGCGCAGCGATCCGAAGGACCAGGCGCGCGGCCTGATGGCGGGCGCGGTGGACTACATCACCAAGCCGATCAGCGCGCCGATCGTCATGCTGCGCGTGAAGAACCACCTTGCGCTCGTGGACCAGCGGCGCGCGCTCGAGGACCAGGTCATGCAGCGCACCGAGGAGCTGCAGGACACGCGCATGGAACTGATCCGGCGCCTTGCGCGCGCGATGGAGATCCGCGAGGGCGGGCTCACCAACGGGGTCGTGCGCACTTGCGAATACGTCGCGCTGCTGACGCAGGCGCTCGGCCTGAAGAGCAAGGTGGTGGAGATCCTCTCGCAGGCTTCGCCGCTGCACGACATCGGCAAGCTCGGCGTGCCGGAGAACGTGCTGCAGAAGGCCGACGCGCTCAACAAGGTCGAATGGGACCTGGTGCACAAGCATCCGGAGATCGGCGCCGCGATCATCGGCGAGCACCGCGATCCGCTGCTCGAGCAGGCGCGCGTGATGGCGCTCACGCACCACGAGCGCTGGGACGGCACCGGCTACCCGAACAAGCTCAAGGGCAACGAGATCCCGGTGCCCGGTCGCATCATGGCCCTCGTCGATGCCTACGAGGCCATGACCACCACGCAGCGCTACCACTCGCCGATCACCACCCAGGAAGCGGCGAAGCGCATCGTCGCCGAGTCCGGCCGGCAATTCGACCCGTCCGTGGTCACCGCCTTCACCAAGGTGATCAGGGAATTCGAAGCGGTGCACGCGAAGTACAAGGACGAGCTCGAGGGCATACACAACCTCGATTTCGCCGGCGCGCGAAAGAAGAAGTAGCTCGCTAGGCGCGCCGCAGGACTTCGATGGTCTTCCGCGATGGATCCACGCGCACCCGGTCGCCGGTCTTCACCACCCCGCGCGGATCGGGCGACCAGCCCTCGGTGATCGGGATCCCCGCGAACACCGCGCCCTGCACCATCACCGGGTTGGTGACGCCGAACACGAAGGCCCTGGGCGCGATCTTCTTCCATTTGATGTCGTAGAACGCCCAGCCGGCGGCGATGCCGCCCTTGGCCGTCGGGAAAAAGCAGATCTTGTCGACGATGCTGGTGCCCTCGAGCTTGTGGCCGGGCTTGGTGATCACGCCGGTCCAGCGGTCGAGGTCGTAGCGCGGCGAGAAGCCCTCCTCCGAGACCACGGCTTCGCCTTCGACCGTTGGACCGAAAGCACGCGCTACCGCGATTGAAGTCAACGTAGTACCCCGGAACAGGCAATCTCTACGCAATCCGCCGTGCGCCGGAGAATGGTGTTGAAGCGGTGCGCGCCGATGATGTTCACGATCTTCGCCGAATTCGAGACCATGTTGGTCCAGCGGTTGCGCTCGCGCATCGGCGAGAGGTTCTGCAGGATGTAGAAGCAGACGCCCTCGAGGATCGTCACGCCGGCCGCCTCCAGGGCCTGCGCGTAGCCCAGGTCGCGAGACTGCTTGAGCACCGCCGAATTGGTGGTGACGATGCAGGTACTTTCCGCCTTTATCTTTCTATTTCTGAACCGATCTGAAAGCGACTTCATCTCAAACAAGGATTGCTGCGGACCGGAGAAGACGACCAGCCTGGCATCGCCGTTTCCAGGCTTGTAGCTCTTGTAGACGGATTCGATGTCGGAGTCCGAAACGACAATCCTCTCAGAAGGCGCCTTGCCGCCCGTCGCGACTTCGACCGAAGGCGCTTCCGGCGTCACGCCGACGAAATGGAACATGCCCATCGAGCCGTAGCTCGCGAGCGCGGCGCCGAGGTGCTTGAGCTCGTCGGCCGCAGGCGTCCGGCGGTAGCCGTGGAAGACCGGCACCGCGGTGTAGTCCTGGTGCGCTTCGCCGACGAGCTTGCCGACCGCGCCCCAGTCCGCGAGGTCCTCCAGCGCCGCCTTCAGCTCGACCGTGAAGGTTCCTTTTCTGTTGTCGCCGAGATGAAAGCCGTACTCGGGGGTGCGCCCGGTCATCGCCGCCGCGAGCGCGGCCGGCCCGGCCTCGAAATTGGAGCGCGCGCCGAACACCGAGTTGGCGTAGATCACCGTGCCCGTGTCGCCCCAGGCGACATGCTCGCCCAGGTGCGGCTGATAGACGGTCTGGTAGTTGATGCAGGTGTCGGTGGTGACGACGTCCATGCGCCGCAGCGCGGCGATCAGCGCCCGCTCCTTCTTTGCCTCGCCCGCGTCCTGGCCGAGCCGCTCGCAGTACGCGAAGTCCATGCAGCGCGCGTTGGTCGTGGTGCCGACCACGCAGCGTGCGCCGAGGTCGGCCTCGGCCTGGAGCCAGGCGAGCCCGCCGTCGCCCATGACCTCGATGTCGCCCATCATGTGCACGTTGCTGACGGGCACGAAGCGCTTCGCGCCCCAGAAGCGGCCGACCTCGATCTGGTACTGGAGCGCGCGCCGGGCGGCCTCGCCGCGCTCCCCGCCGAGGATGGACTGCTCCTCGGGCGTCAGCTCCACGAAACTATTCGCCCTTGCCCGGGTTCGGATCGAAAAACTTGCTGAACTTGTCCGGCACGTCGTTCCAGGCGCTCGCGTCCGGCGGCGGCGTGCCCTTGCGCGTGATGTTCGGCCATTTCTTCGCGTATTCGGTGTTCAGGTTCAGCCACTTGTCGGCCTGCGCATCGGAATCGGGCACGATCGCCTTGGGAGGGCATTCCGGCTCGCACACGCCGCAGTCGATGCATTCGTCCGGGTGGATGACGAGCATGTTGGCGCCCTCGTAGAAGCAATCCACGGGACAGACTTCGATGCAGTCCATGTGCTTGCACTTGATGCAGGCCTCGGTAACGACGTAGGTCATGCCCTGATCTTCTCGCTGGAGACGTAAAAGTGGGATTATCGCACCCGTGCGGAGCGTTGTAAGGACTGGATGACCCTGCCGACGAAATGACC
The DNA here is from genome assembly GCA_035517595.1 of Burkholderiales bacterium. Taxonomy (GTDB): domain Bacteria; phylum Pseudomonadota; class Gammaproteobacteria; order Burkholderiales; family SG8-39; genus RBG-16-66-20. Next base: position 2,002 of record DATIYN010000059.1, on the reverse strand, counting down.
ATGAAAACCGTGCATCCCCTGCTCGTGCGCATCACCCACTGGATCAACGCGCTGGCGATCCTGATCATGGTGACGTCCGGGTGGCGCATCTACAACGCCTCGCCTCTTTTCGACTGGAGCTTTCCCGCCGACGCGACGCTGGGCGGCTGGCTGGCCGGCGCGTTGCAATGGCATTTCGCCGCCATGTGGCTGCTCGGGCTGAACGGCCTGCTTTATGTTGCATACGGCGTGTTCAGCGGCCATCTGCGCCGGCGCCTGCTGCCGATCTCGCCCCGGGCCGTGGCCGGCGACCTGCTCAGCGCGCTGCGCGGCCGGTTGAGCCACGCCGACCTGACGGTCTACAACGCCGCCCAGAAGGCCGCCTACCTGGCGGCGATCCTGCTCGTCTTCGGACTGGTCCTTTCGGGCCTGGCGATCTGGAAGCCGGTCCAGCTGCACTCGCTGGCCGCGCTGATGGGCGACTACGAGGGCGCGCGACTCCTGCACTTCTTCTGCATGACCGGCATCGTGCTGTTCGTGCTGGTGCACGTCGCGATGGTGGCGATCGTGCCGAGGACTTTCCTCTCCATGATCACGGGAAAGCTCGGACATGGATAGCAAGCTGAAGGACCACCGGGGCGCGCTCCTCGCGAGCGTGGAGCGGCGGCTGTTCCTGCGCCGCAGCCTTTCGCTAGGCGCGCTGGCGCTGCTCTCGGGCTGCGACCTGACCGACGGCATCACCGAGAACGACCGAGTGCAGAAGATTCTCACCGCGATGTCGCGCTGGAACGACCGCGCGCAGGGCTGGCTGTTCGATGCGAAGCGCCTCGCGCCGGAATTTCCCGCCAGCATGATCACCGACCCCTTCCCGTTCAACGCGTACTACGGCGAGGACGAGGTTCGGATCGTGGACTCGACCGACTACCGGCTCGAGGTCGGCGGGCTCGTGCGCGAGCGAAAGACCTGGCGCCTGCCGGAGCTCTATGCGCTGCCTCAGGTTTCGCAGATCACGCGCCACATCTGCGTCGAGGGCTGGAGCGCGATCGGAAAATGGAGCGGCCCGCGCTTCTCCGATTTCCTGGAGCGCGTCGGCGCCGACCTCACGGCGAAGTACGTAGGCTTCAAGTGCGCCGACGACTACTACACGAGCATCGACATGGCCACCGCCCTGCACCCGCAGACGATCATGGCCTTCAAGTACGCCGACCAGGTCCTGCCGCCCAAGTACGGCTTCCCGTGGAAGCTGCGCATCCCCACCAAGCTCGGTTTCAAGAACCCGAAGCACGTGATGGCGCTGTTCGTCACCAACCAGGACCCGGGCGGCTACTGGGAAGACAAGGGCTACAACTGGTTCTCCGGCTCCTAGGGCCGGTCGACGAGCTTGTAGAGCAGATTTCTCAGCTGCGCCTGCTCCGGCGCAGACAGGCGTTCGGCGAACTGGCGGTCGCGATCGCGCACGCGGCGCTTCACGTCGGCGAGAAAGCTCTTGCCGCGCTGCGTCAGATAGAGCCCCCAGGCGCGGCCGTCGCCCTCCCGCCGGTGCCGCTCTGCGAGGCCGCGGGCCTCCAGCCAGTCGGCGACCATCATGGCCCCGGAGCGCGCCGTGCCTAGGGCCGCGCCGAGATCCGACTGCGACAGGCCGGGATTGGCCGCGACGATGCTGAGTGCCGTGTACCTCGCCGGGGAGATGTCGATGCGCTCGGTGGCGCGCTCGAAAGCCTCGAACCCGGCGAGCTGGGCGCGCCGCAGCAGGTAGCCGAGGTGCGCGTCGAGATCGCCGTAGCTCAGGCCGGGCACCCGCTCTATACTTCCGGGGCGCGGGCCGCGTGCTTTTCGGGGATGGCGCATCGTTGACCCGCGGATTGTAATGCTATATAACAATTCACACCTTCCGGAGGAGGCAGCATGAATCGTCGCGACTTCAACAAGGCCGCCGCAGCCGCCGGCGCCGCCACCGCCCTCGCGCCGTTCGGCATCGTGCGCGCGCAATCGCAGAAGCTGAAGGTCGGCGTGCTGCTGCCGC
>DATIYN010000058.1:0-3772 GCA_035517595.1 Burkholderiales bacterium | reverse complement strand
GCACCGGATCCGTCTCCACCCACCTCCCGTTCTCCAGTTTTCGGAAAAAGCAGCGCGCGTGCCCCGTGTGGCAGGCGATTCCTCCCACCTGCTCGACCTGCAGCAGCACCGCGTCTGCATCGCAGTCGATCCGTATCTCCCTCACCTTCTGTACGTGGCCGGACTCCTCGCCCTTGCGCCAGAGCCTGTTGCGCGAGCGCGAGAAGTAGACCGCTTCCCCACTCTCCACGGTCTGCTTCAGGGCGTCCCGGTTCATCCACGCGACCGTCAGCACCCGGCCGGAAGCCGCCTCCTGGGCCACGACCGCGACCAGGCCGTGCTCGTTCCAGGGGACTTCGTCCAGCCAATCCCTCACGGGGCCGTCCTCAAAGGCGCACCTCGATGCCGCGCGACTGCATGTATTGCTTGGACTCGCGCACCGTGAAGTCGCCGAAATGGAACACGCTCGCCGCGAGCACGGCGTCCGCGTGCCCGCGCACGATGCCCTCGGCAAGGTGCTCCTTCGAGCCGACGCCGCCCGAGGCGATCACCGGCACGCTCACCGCGTCTGCGATCGCGCGCGTGAGCTCGAGGTCGAAGCCGTCGCGCGTGCCGTCGCGGTCCATGCTGGTGAGCAGGATCTCGCCGGCGCCCGCCTCGACCATGCGGCGCGCCCAGGCGATCGCGTCCAGGCCCGTGGCATTGCGCCCTCCGTGCGTGTACACCTCCCAGCCGCCGCCCGCCTGCGGCGGCCGGCGCTTGGCATCGATCGCCACGACGATGCACTGGTTGCCGACCACGTCGGAAGCCTCGCTCACCAGCAGCGGGTTCTGCACGGCCGCGGTGTTGATCGAGACCTTGTCGGCGCCCGCGTTGAGCAGGCGCCGCACGTCCTCGACTTTGCGCACGCCGCCGCCCACCGTCAACGGGATGAACACTTTCGCGGCCACGGCCTCGATGACGTTCAGGATGATGTCGCGCTCGTCCGAGCTCGCGGTGATGTCGAGGAACGCGAGCTCGTCGGCGCCCTCGGCGTCGTAGCGCGCGGCGATCTCGACCGGATCCCCGGCGTCGCGCAGCTCGACGAAGTTGACGCCCTTCACGACCCGGCCCGACGTCACGTCGAGGCAGGGGATCACGCGCTTGGCTAGGCCCACGTCAAGCCTTGCCGGCGGGCTTGGCCGGCGTCGCCGCGGGGGCAGGCTTCTCGGTCGCCTTGTCCGCGGCGGCCTGTGCCTTCTTGAACTCGATCGCGCCTTCGTAGAGCGCGCGCCCGGCGATCGTGCCGATCACGCCCTCGGGAACGAGTCTGGCGCAGATGGCCTGCACGTCCTTCAGGCTGTGCAGGCCGCCGCTCGCGATGATCGGAGTGCGGATCGCCTGCGCGAGCTTGAGCGTCGCCTCGACGTTGACGCCGCTCATCATGCCGTCGCGGCCGATGTCGGTATAGACGAGCGCCTCGAGCCCGTAGTCCTCGAACTTCTTCGCGAGATCGACGACGTCGTGCCCCGTCATCTTCGACCAGCCCTCGACCGCGACCTTGCCGTCCTTCGCGTCGAGCCCCGCGATGATGTGTCCCGGGAACGCGTAGCAGGCGTCCGACAGGAAGCCGGGATTCTTCACCGCGGCGGTTCCGATGACCACGTAGCTCACGCCCGCGTCGAGGTAGCTCTCGATCGTGTCCAGGTCGCGGATGCCGCCGCCGATCTGGATCGGCGTCTTGTCGCCGACGGCCTTGATGATGTCGCGGATGACCTTCTCGTTCTTCGGTCGGCCGGCCACCGCGCCGTTCAGGTCGACGATGTGCAGCCGGCGAGCGCCCTCGCCCGACCAGTGCTTCGCCATCGCTACCGGGTCCTCGGAGAACACGGTGGCCGAATCCATGCGGCCCTGCCTCAGGCGCACGCAGTGGCCATCCTTGAGATCGATCGCGGGAATGATCAGCACGGGATGCTGCCGTCCGTGTGCAGCATTACGGCAGGTGGGCTAGGGCCGCCATTGGACGAAGTTGGACAGCAACCGCAAGCCGCTGTTCTGGCTCTTCTCCGGGTGGAACTGCACGGCGAAGATGTTATCCCGCGCCACCGCGCAGGTAAAGCTGATGCCGTAGGCGCAGGTGGCCGCGGTGAGCGCGCCGTCGGCGGGCGCGGGATAGTAGCTGTGCACGAAATAGAAGCGGCTGCGGTCGGCAATGCCGTCCCAGAGCGCGTGCGCGCGCGCCTGCATCACCTCGTTCCACCCCATGTGCGGAATCTTCAGGCCCGTGACGGCCAGGCGCGGCACGCGGCCCGGCAACAGGCCGAGGCCGGGCGTGTCCCCCTCCTCGCCGTGCTCGAAGAGCATCTGCAGGCCGATGCAGATGCCGAGGAAAGGCTTGGCGGCAGCGGCTGCCACCACCGCCTCGCGAGCGCCGCTCGCCGCGAGCTGCCGCATGCAATCGGGCATCGCTCCCTGGCCGGGCACGACCACGCGGTCGGCGGCGCCGATTGCGCGCGGGTCGGAGGTGACGAGAACCTCGGCGCGCGGCGCCACGTGCTCGAGCGCCTTCGACACAGAGCGGATGTTGCCCATCCCGTAGTCGACGACCGCGATCTTCAACTAGAGCGAGCCCTTGGTGGACGGCACGGCGCCCTGCGCGCGCGGGTCCGGCTCTACGGCCATGCGCAGCGCTCGCGCGAACGCCTTGAACATCGTCTCGCACTGGTGGTGCGCGTTGTCGCCGCGCAGGTTGTCCACGTGCAGCGTCACCTGCGCGTGGTTGACGAAGCCCTGGAAGAACTCGTGCACGAGGTCGGCGTCGAACTCGCCGATCAGCGCGCGCGTGAACTTCACGTGGTATTGCAGTCCCGGCCGTCCCGAAAGGTCGATCACTACGCGCGACAGCGCCTCGTCGAGCGGCACGTAGGCGTGGCCGTAGCGTCGGATGCCCGCCTTGTCGCCGATCGCCTTGGCAAGCGCCTGGCCGAGCGTGATGCCGACATCCTCCACCGTGTGGTGCGCGTCGATGTGCAGGTCGCCCTTGGCGGCGATGTCCAGGTCCACCATGCCGTGGCGCGCGACCTGGTCGAGCATGTGCTCGAGGAACGGGATGCCGGTGGCGAGCTTCGCCGCGCCCTTGCCGTCGAGGTTCAGGCGCACGCGGATCTGCGTTTCCTTCGTATTGCGCTCGACTTCCGCCGTTCTCATTTGAGTGCCTCTCGCATCGCTGCAAGCAGTATACGGTTTTCCTCCGGCGTGCCGACGGTGAGCCGCAGGCAGTTCTCGAGCAGCGGATGGCCGCCTGAGAAGTCCTTCACGAGCACGCCCTGCGCCTTGAGGCGCTCGAATACGCGAGTTCCCGCGCCTGGCGCGCCCTTCGTGCCGGCGGCGCGCACGAGCAGGAAGTTGGCCGCCGACGGGAACACCTTCAGCCCGGGCAGGCGCGCGAGCTCCGGCCGCAGGCGCTCGCGCTCTTCCAGCACCTTTGCCGCCTGCGCATCCAGCAGCTTCTTGTTCTGCAGCAGCTTGATCGCTACCGCCTCGGTGAGCACGTTGACGTTGAACGGCGAGCGCGTCTTGTTGAACTCCTCGATCCACGCGGGCCGTCCGCACACGTATCCCAGGCGCAGCCCCGCCATGCCGATCTTGGACACCGTGCGCATCACCAGCAGGTTCGGGAACTCGGCCAGGCGCGGCATGAAGGTCGCGCCGGCGAACGGCTGGTACGCCTCGTCGATCACGACCAGGCCCGGCGCGGCGCGCACGATGCGCTCGATATCCGCAACCGGAAAGGCGTTGCCCGTCGGATTGTTCG
>DATIYN010000057.1:0-2449 GCA_035517595.1 Burkholderiales bacterium | reverse complement strand
CACCGGCTCGCCCGGCTGCAGCATCGCGCACAGGTCGCTGGAGCCGCCCATCTCCAGCGCGATGATCGACACCAGGCCCTTCGCGCGGTCCACCCAGGCGCCGGTCATCGCCAGGCCTTCCATCTGCATGCGCGTGCCCTCGACGAGCGGCGAGCGCGCCTCGAAGTTCTGCAGGCGGTAGAACTGGCCGGGTCGGAACTTCTTCGCCGCCATCGGCGCGCGCACCACGACTTCCACGATGGTCGGCGTGAGGCGCTCGACCTTGTGGACGGTAGCCTGGAGCTGGCCGGAAAGTTGCTCGAAGAACCTGTCCGTTGGAATCGAACTGACAGGTCCTCTCGAACTCAAGACCCTCGAAACAATCGGGTATCCCTGCTTGGCGCCGCCCATGGCCTTGACGACGTTGCCGAAGAAGGAGGGGTGCACGTCGCCGAAATAGCTCACGAAGCGGCCGTCCGGCTGGCGGGACATCAGCACGTTGGGCACGGCCGGCTTGGAGGTCGCGTGGGCCGGCTTCACCGGCTTGCCGTCCTCGTCGCAGGCGGCGAAAAACTTGCCGTCCAGCGCAAAGTGCGCGGCGTCCTCGCGCGCGAGCACGGTGTTGGGCTGCGTGCCGGCGGCGACGAACACCGTGTGCGCGGGCAGCCAGTGCTCGCCGCTCTCGCTCTTCACGCGGATGCCCTTGACCGCGCCGTAGTTATCGACGTCCACGCCGACGGGCGTGAGGCCCTCGGCGAAGCAGACGCCTTCCTCGAGCGCCTTTTCCACCTCCTCGTGGTTGAGCGTGTACGAGGGGCTGTCGACGAGGCGCCGGCGATAGGCGATCGTCACGCCGCCCCAGTGGCGCATCAGCTCGATGCGCCGGACTGCGGGCGCGGCGCGCAGCGCGCGCGCGTGCGCGAGGTATTCCTCGGCGATCTCGCGCTCCTGGTCGTCCCAGCTCGCGCGCACGGCGTCCTCGCCGGACTCGCGGGCGAGCGTCTCGTAGCGCTCGAGGAACTTGGCGACCTGCACGCCGTAGTAGGCGAGCGATTCGGTCGCGGTGTCGATCGCCGTGAGCCCGCCGCCGATGACCACCACCGGGAGCCGCAGCTGCATGTTCGCGATCGAGTCGTGCTTGGCGGCGCCGGTGAGCTGCAGCGCCATCAGGAAGTCCGACGCGGCGCGCACGCCGCGCGCAAGTCCGTTCGGAATGTCGAGCATCGTGGGTTTGCCGGCGCCGACGCAGAGCGCGACGTGGTCGAAGCCGAGCGCGAGCGCGTCCTCGAGCTCGAGCGTGCCGCCGAAGCGCACGCCGCCGTGCAGCGCGAACGCGGCGCGCCGCTCGATGAGCAGGCGCACGAGCTTGAGGAAGTTCTTGTCCCAGCGCACGGTGATGCCGTATTCGGCGACGCCGCCGAAGCCGGCCATGACACGCGACTCGAGCGGCTCCTGGAGCGCGCGCACGTCGCGCACGGGCTCAAAGGGCAGGCCGAGCGGCTCGATCTTCAGGCCGTCGATGCCGACGACGGCGTGGCCGTCGTTGAGCAGGTGGTGCGCGAGCGTGAAGCCGGCGGGCCCCAGGCCCACCACCAGCACCTTGCGGCCGGTCGGCGGGAGCGGCAGCGGCCGGCGCAGGTTCAGCGGGTTCCAGCGCGTCAGCAGCGAGTAAATCTCGAAGCCCCAGGGCAGTTCCAGCACGTCCTTCAGCGTGCGCGTCTCGGCCTGCGGGATGTCCACCGGAGTCTGCTTCTGGTAGATGCAGGCCTTCATGCAGTCGTTGCAGATGCGGTGCCCGGTAGCCGCGACCATCGGGTTGTCCACGCAGATCACCGCGAGCGCGCCGATCGGCTGGCCGCGCGTCTTCACCATGTGGAACTCGGAAATCTTCTCCTCGAGCGGGCAGCCGGCGAGCGGCACGCCGAACTGCGTCTTCTTGAATCCGGCGGCGGGCGCCTTTTCCTTCAGGCCCCTGGAGCAGGAGTCCTTGCCCTGCTCGTGGCACCAGATGCAGTAGTTCGCCTGGTCGAGCGCGCCCGCGAGGTCCGTACCGCGGTCGGTGAGCGCGAAGCCCTGGCGCTCGCGCAGGTGCTCCAGGCTGTGCCGCGCGTAGCCCTGCGAGGTGTCGGTGCGGATCGGCACCAGGCGCATGAAATCGAGCTTCGCCGGCGCCTTGAATAGGAGTCCGGCGCGATGCTTCGCCTTGCCCTCGGGCGCGGTCGTGGCCCACGCTGCATAGCGAGCAGCGCCCTCGAGCTCTTTCTCGAATTTCTTTTCGTCGACGAGCCAAGCGGTGACGCGACGCGCGAAATCAAGTTCCGTAGAAAATTCGAAACCTGACGGCGAGGCCTCCCCCGGTTTCACCTTGTGCAATGCGCGCCGCTGCACGAACAAGCGCTTCACCGAGTAGAGCGGCGCGAGCTCGTTGTGGCGCGCCGCGAGCGCCTGCGCCTCGGCCTCGATGCCGAAC
>DATIYN010000056.1:0-2160 GCA_035517595.1 Burkholderiales bacterium | reverse complement strand
CAAGGGGCGCGAGCTCTACGGCCTGTACGAGACGCGCCGCGCACGCTCGACGCTCAAGAGCCTGGTGGTGGTCGAGGGCTACATGGACGCGGTGCGCCTGCACCAGGAGGGAATCGACTACGCGGTGGCGACGCTCGGCACTGCGACGACTCCCGAGCATTTCCGCCGCATCTTCCGCCTGGTTGCGGACGTGGTATTTGCCTTCGACGGCGACCGCGCCGGGCGCGCCGCGGCGTGGCGCGCGCTGCAACAGGCGCTGCCCGAGGCGCGCGAGGGACGCCAGATCCGCTTTCTGTTCCTGCCGGACGGACAGGATCCCGACACGCTGATCGCCACCGAGGGACGCGACGCCTTCGAACAGCGTCTCACCGCTGCGGTACCGTTGTCCGAGTATCTGGTGCGTGAGCTCTCCGAGCAGAGCGACCTCGGCCACGCCGACGGGCGCGCGCGCTTCGCCGAGAGTGCGCGGCCGCTGTACCAGAAGCTTCCAGCCGGGGTGTATCGCGAGCTGCTGCTCGGCCGACTGGCGCAGGTGGTCGGTCTCGCGCCCGAGCGCCTCGAGGCGCTGTGGAGCGAGAAGCCGGGCGCTGCGGGAGCCGCCGCCGCGGCCCCCCCGCCGGCCCCCGCCGCGCGCGCCCGTACCGGCGGCGGACGCGGGAGTCTCGTGCGCCAGGCGATCGTGCGTCTGGTGCACTTCCCGGCGATCGCCACCGAGGTGAGCGCCGCCGAGCGCTCCGGTCTCGACAGCTCGGAGGAAGCCGGCATCGCGCTGCTGCGCGAGCTGCTCGACAACCTGCGCGAGCAGCCGGCGCAGATTTCCGCCCAGGTGATCCAGCGCTGGGCCGGGCGCGAGGGGGGCGAGTCGCTGCAGAAGCTGCTGGAGCGCGAGGAAGTCATCACCGATGCCGCCGCCGCCGCCGGGGAGCTTCGGGCCGCGCTCGCGAAGCTCGCCGATCTGGCCGCCGAGAGGCGCCTGCAGGCGCTCGAGGCCAGGAGCCGCGGCGGATCCCTGACGGCGGAAGAAATGAAGGAATTTCAACGACTTATCGCACATATGAGCGCCAGGGAAGCCCGCCGGGGCTGATTGAATTTGGCGTTTGCTTGCCTGTCAAATAAAATTGCGCGCTTTGCCTTGGACGCCCCTTGAGCTGCCTCGCCTCGGACAGCACATAGGGGAACGAAGCCCACCGCACCTCTCGACCACATGACACGTAAGCACAAGCCACAGACTACCCATAAGAAGCGCCCGTCCGCACAACCCGCCAAGACCGTGAAGCCGGCCGCCGCCGAGAAGGCAGTCGCCGCGGCCGCGAGTCTGCGCGAGAAAGAGCGGGCCAAGGCGGCCGCCGCGCTCGCGGCCCGCAAGGCGCCGGCGACGGGACGCGCTCAGTCCGCGCACGCTGCGCATGGCAAGGCGAACGACAGTGCGCGTCCGGCGGACGCGCGTGGCGCCGCGGCCAAGCCCGGCGACAAGCGCCCGCTCGGCCTCGAGCGGCGCGTGCCCGTCATGCCGGAGGACCGGCAGTCGCAGCTGAAGCTGCTGATCGCGCGCGGCAAGGAGCAGGGCTATCTGACCTATGCGCAGGTGAACGATCACCTGCCGTCCGAGATCGTCGATCCCGAGCAGATCGAGGACATCGTCAACACCATCAACGACATGGGTATTCCGGTGTACGAGAAGGCACCGGATACCGAGTCGCTGCTCGCGACCGAGCCGTCGGCTCCGGCGGACGAGGAAGCGATCGAGGAAGCCGCCGCGGCGCTCGCGGCGCTCGATGCGGAGCTCGGCCGCACCACCGATCCCGTGCGCATGTACATGCGCGAGATGGGCACGGTCGAGCTGCTGACGCGCGAGGGCGAGATCCGCATCGCCAAGCGCATCGAGGAGGGGCTGGATGCGGTGCGCAGCGCGCTCGCGATGTACCCGGCGACCTATGACTTCCTGCTGCGCGCCTACGAGCCGGTGAAGGCCGGTCAGGCGCGCCTGGTCGACGTGATCGTCGGCTTCATCGATCCGAATGCGCCGGACGTCATCGCCCAGCCGCAGAATCCGACCAAGATGGAGCTGGTGACGGCCGAGGAGAAGGCCGAGGAAGAGGAGGAAAGCGAGGAGGACGGCGACAGCGAGGAGGAAGCGGTCGACACCGGACCCGATCCGCT
>DATIYN010000055.1:0-22306 GCA_035517595.1 Burkholderiales bacterium | reverse complement strand
GAAGATGAACGCCGCCTACATCGCGGGTAGCGCGGCGAACGCGAGCATCATGGCCTTCACCAGGGCGCTGGGCGGCGCCTCGCACGCCGACGGCATCCGCGTGGTCGGCATCAATCCGGGCCCCGTAGAGACCGACCGCCTCGTCAGCCTGCACAAGCAGATGGCGCAAACCAGGCTCGGCGACGCCGAGCGCTACCGCGAGCTCTTCAAGGACATGTCCTTCGGTCGCCCCGCGACGCCGCAGGAAATCGCCTGCGCGGTCGCCTTCCTCGCCTCCGACCGCTCCGCCTACACGAGCGGCACCATCCTCACCATCGACGGCGGGCAATCGAACCGCGCCTAGCGCGATCCAGCGCGACTTAGGCGGGGTTGTTGATCTGGAAGCCGAAGCGCGGGAAGTGAAGGTGCACCGTGCCTGCGCGCGCGTCGGTGCGCCGGACGATGATTTCGTCCGCGGAGGCCTGCAGCAGTTTCCCCACCACCGGGTCGAGCCCGGTGTCGATCGGCATCACGGCCGCCTGCGCGCCTAGCGCGATGCCGTTGGTCTCCAGCGCGACCGCATTCTTGACCGGCGTGGGCGACGATGTCTTCGCGAGCTGCAGCGCATCGGCGCTGGAGAGGTCCGTCGACTTGCCGTGGCCGAACGCGGCCATGCGCTCCATGAAGGCGAACGTGCGCGGATGCGCGGCGATCATCGGGCGCAGGTCCTCGGGCAGCCAGAGCGGCCAGAGCGCGTGGTACAGGCAGAAGTCCGCGTAGCAGGGCTCGGCGCCGAAGAGGAAGTTAGCCTTGAGCTGCGCCTCGATCTTCGCGAGCAAGCCGACGAGGTTCGCCCTGCACTCGTGCGCCGGCGCGCGGCGCGAGCTCGCGCGATAGGCCGAGCGATCCTTGCCGAAGGCGGCGAGGTATTCGGGCGTCGCGTCCTTGAAGAAGATCTTCATCATGCCCGTGCCGGGCGTGAAGCCCACGGGCACGGTGTTCCAGAAGAGCGTCGAGTCGGCGAATTGCGCGGCCGCCTGCTGCGCGTAGGTGTCGCCGTGAGGGAAGAAACTCGGCGTCGGGGCGATGCGCTCCAGCACGCGCGCGATGAGCGCGGTGTCGCAGTAGACGTCGGCGCCCACCTGCAGGATCGGCGTGCGGCGGTAGCCGCCCGTGAGCGCGACCACGTCGGGCTTGGGCATGATCAGCGGGATCTGCACCGACTTCCAGGCGAGGCGCTTGTAGCCCAGCATCAGGCGCGCCTTCTCCGCGAACGGAGAAACGGGGTAATGGTGAAGGACGGGTTCGGTCATAATTCGCCTTCCGATTTTTTGCCCATGGTACCCCGATGAAAGCCGTGCTCTGCAAGCAGTTCGGTCCTCCCGAGACGCTGGTGCTCGAGGAGCTGCCCCCGCCCAAGCCCGGCGCCGGCGAAGTGATCGTCAGCGTCAAGGCCGCGAGCCTCAACTTCCCGGACGTGCTCATCATCCAGAACAAATACCAGATGAAGCCGCCGCTGCCGTTCTCGCCCGGCAGCGAGTTCGCGGGCGAAGTGAAGGAGGTCGGCGAAGGCGTGAAGGGTTTCAATCCGGGCGACCGGGTCCTGGCATGCACCGGCTACGGCGCGTTCGCCGAGGAGGTGAAGGTCGAGGCCCTGCGCCTGCTGCCGATCCCGCAGGGCATGGATTTCAACAGCGCCGCGGCCTTCCTGCTCACCTACGGCACCTCCGATCACGCGCTGCGCGACCGCGCGCAGCTGAAGGCCGGCGAGACGCTGCTCGTGCTGGGCGCCGCGGGCGGCGTAGGCCTCGCGGCCGTCGAGATCGGCAAGGCGATCGGCGCCCGCGTGATCGCCTGCGCCTCGAGCGCCGACAAGCTGGAAGTCTGCCGGCAGCACGGCGCCGACGCCGGCATCAACTACGCGACCGAGGACCTGCGCGAGAAGATCAAGGAGCTCACCGCAGGCAGGGGCGTCGACGTGGTCTACGACGCGGTGGGCGGCGCCTACAGCGAGCCCGCGCTGCGCTCGGTGGGCTGGCGCGGGCGCTTCCTCGTCATCGGCTTCGCCGCGGGCGAGATCCCGAAGATCCCGCTCAACCTGCCGCTCCTGAAAGGCAGCGCCATCGTCGGCGTGTTCTGGGGCGACTTCGCGCGCCGCGAGCCGAAGGCCTTCGCCGAGAGCTTCGCGCAGCTCGACCGCTGGTTCCGCGAAGGCAAGCTCAAGCCCCACGTCTCGCAGACCTTCCCGCTGGCGAAGGCCGTCGAGGCGCTCCAGCTCATGGCGGGCCGCAAGGCGAAGGGAAAGATCGTCCTTACGGTCTAGTGCCGTCGCCGGCGCCCAGGGGCAACTGCATGTAGACGCTGTCCACCCAGCGCCCGAACTTGAATCCCGAGGAGCGCAGCAGGCCCGCGCGCACGAAGCCGAGGCTCGCGTGCAGGCGGATCGAGGCCGCGTTCGCGCTGTCGCCGATCACCGCGATGATCTGGCGGTAATCGAGACCCGTGCAGATGCGAATGAGCTCCGAGAGCACCGCCCTGCCGACGCCCTTGCCCTGCCGGCCGTCCTTCACGTAGATCGAATCCTCGAGCGTGTAGCGGTAGGCCGAGCGCGTACGGTAGAGCGTGCAGTAACCGTAGCCGAGGATCTCGCCATTTTCCTCCGCCACGAGGTAGGGTAGCCCCTGGCGCATGACGTCCGCGTAGCGGCGCTGCATTTCCTCGACCGGAGGCGGCACCTCCTCGAACGAGGCGAGGCCGTGCAGCACGTGATGGGCATAGATGGACTGGACCGCAGGCAGGTCCTGCGGCATGGCGGGTCGGACGAGCATGGAACGATTATAGTGTCGCCATGAAAGTCGCCGCCGTAGCCGCGCTGTCGGCCGCCCTGCTGGTCGCGGCCTGCTCCAGGGTCACGCAGGAGAATTTCGCCAGGATCCAGGACGGCATGAGCGAGCAGGAAGTCTCGGCCATCCTCGGCAGCCCGGCGCAATCCTCCAGCGGCAGCGTTCTCGGGATCTCGGGCACCTCCTCGACGTGGAGGGACGGCGACACGGTCATCACGATCCGCTTCGTCAACGGCAAGGTGGCGATGCGCAGCTTCGACAAGCCCGGCGCGAAGCCATGACGACCCCGGTCCAGCGGCAGCGCCGGCGGGCGATCGGCGAGCTGATCGGCCGCGTGAAGGCCATCGAGGCGAGCGAGGGCGTCACGCGCGCCTCGATGGAAAAGATAAAGTCAGAGCTGACGGCGCTCGCGAGCCGCACGGAGCTCTTTCCGCGCCTGCATTTCGCCAATCCGCCCGGCCGGCCGGGCACGATCTATCACCTCGCCGAGGATCCGGACGGCCGCTTCGCGCTCTACGGCTCGGCGGGCGTGCCCGGCAAGGCGCAGCCGCCGCACAACCACACCACCTGGGCCTCGATCGCCGGCGTGTACGGCGACGAGCACAACGTGTTCTACGAGCGCACCGACCGCGGCGAGACGCCGGGCGAGGGGCGCCTGAAGAAGATCCACGAGCTCACGATCCGGCAAGGCAACGCCTGCGCGATGCTGCCGGACGACTTCCACACCATCGAGGTGACGAGCAAGGAGGAGTCGCTGCACCTGCACCTCTACGGCAGGACGCTGGAGGACCTGCCGGACCGGATCACCTTCCCGTCGTCGGCGGGCGGCAGGTATGCGCGCTTCATGGCCAGGCCCGAGATCTGGTGCCCGCGCATTGCGCCGCCGGAGGTACGCGCGCTCCTTGGGGCCGGCGGCGAGCTCGCGATCCTCGACGTGCGCGAGGAAGGCGTGCACGCGCGCGGCCACCTGTTCCTCGCGACTTCCGCCCCGCTCTCGCAGCTGGAGCTGCGCATCGGCCGGCTCGTGCCGCGGCTGGAAACGCGCATCGTGCTCGTGGACGACGACGAGGCGCTCGCGCAGCGCGCGGGACGCGTGCTGCGGCGGCTGGGCTACCGCGACCTGGACGTCCTCGCGGGCGGCCACGCGGCCTGGAAGGCGGCGGGCTACGAGATCTATTCGGGCGTGCACGTGCCCTCGAAGGCCTTCGGCGAGCACGTCGAGCACCACGACGGCACGCCGCGCATTGCCGCCTCCGAGCTGAAGGCAAGGCTGGACGCGCGCGAGGACCTTGTCGTGCTCGATTCGCGGCCGATGAGCGAATACCGCGTGATGAACATTCCCGGCGCGCTCGACTGCCCGGGCGCGGAGCTCGTCTACCGCGCCTTCCAGGCCGCGCCGAAGCCGGACACGCTGGTGGTCGTGAACTGCGCCGGGCGCACGCGCTCCATCATCGGCGCGCAGTCGCTCATCAACGCGGGAATTCCCAACAAGGTCGTCGCGCTCAAGAACGGCACCATGGGCTGGCACCTGGCGGGCCTGGAGCTCGAGCGCGGCCAGTCGCGCATGGCGCCGCCGCCGTCGGCCGACGCTCTTGCGAAGGCACAAAGCGCTGCGGCGAAGGTTGCGGCGCGATTCGGCATCCGGACTCTCACGGCGTCCCGGCTGGAAGAGCTTCGGAACGACAAGACGAGAACCACCTACGTCTTCGATGTGCGCTCGCCCGAGGAATACGCGGCCGGCCACCTCGCGGGCTCGATCTCGGCGCCGGGCGGGCAGCTCGTGCAGGCGACCGACACCTACGCGGCCGTGCAGGGCGCGCGCATTGCGCTCGTCGACGATCACGGCGTGCGAGCGACGATGACCGCCTCGTGGCTCCTGCAGATGGGCTGGCCGGAAGTCTTCGTCGTCTCCGGCGCACCGCTGGATTCGAGGGACCTGCCCTTTCAGGTCCCTCCGCCCGACTCCACCCTCGTCAAGCCGGAACAGATCAAAGCCGGAGGCGACACCCTCGTCCTCGACTTCGCGACCAGCCTGCAATACCGGGCAGGCCACATCCCGGGCGCCGCGTTCGCGATCCGGTCGCGCCTCGCGGGCCATCTCGCCTCGTTCACCGGCCCCGTGGCCTGCACTTCGCCGGACGGAGTGCTCGCGCGCTACGCGGCGGCCGACCTCGCCGCGCTGCTCAAGCGCGAGGTTCCGGCGCTCGATGGCGGAACCGCCGCCTGGAAAGCGGCGGGTCTGCCGATGCAGGCCGGCGAGACCCGCATGCTCGAGCCGCCCGAGGACGTCTACTACAAACCCTACGACCACCAGTCGCAGGTCGAGGCGGCGATGCAGGACTACCTGCAGTGGGAAGTCGCGCTCGTGGAGCAGATCCGCCGCGATCCCGACTGCCGGTTCAGGGATTACCCGGCATCGGCCTGACTCTCGCCGCACCATCGAGGAGCGTCCATGTCCGTCCAGCGGCCCAAGGCGACCAGCAGGCGGCTCCAGGAGAACGAGCGCGTGATCCTCACCGAGTGGCGATTCGCGCCCGGCGCGGAGACCGGCTGGCACCGGCACGCCCACGACTACGTCGTCGTGTGCCTCACCTCCGGCAAGCTGCTCGCGGAAACGGCCGCCGGCAACGTCGAGACCGAGCTCCGGCTCGGCCAGTCCTACGCCCGCCCCGTCGGCGTCGAGCACAACATCGTCAACGCCGGCAGCAAGGAATTCGCCTTCGTCGAGATCGAGCTGAAGTAGGCGACGGGCGCGGCGGCCGATGATCTTCAGCGATCCGGCGTTCCTCGTATTCATCTTCCTGCCGTTCGGCGCGTTCGCGATCATCGACCGGGGTGTCGCGGTCCCGCTGCCGTTGCGGATCGCGTTCGTCGTCGGGCTGAGCCTGGTCTATTACTGGCATGGTCCGTCGGCGAGCCCCTTGCTGCTGGGATTGTTCGTCGTCGGCAACTTCCTGCTCCTGCGGATCGTCGGCGGAAGCACCCGGCTTCTGCTGTCGATCGCGCTGCTCAACATCGCGGCGCTGTTCTACATCAAGGCGGCATTGCCTCATGGCGCGCCGCTGGGCATCTCCTTCCATGCCTTCCAGATCGTAGGGCTGCTGATCGCGCGGGCGCAGAACTCCTTCACCTCGATTCCGGCCTCCGTCTACTTCCTGCTGCTCACGTTCTTTCCACAGCTGGCGGCAGGGCCGGTGGTCCGGTGGAGCCAGGCCCACCGGTTCTTCGAGCACTGGGTGAACCGGGAGCACCGCCCGATCAGGCTGGATTGGGTCCTGTTGTTCCTGGCCATCGGGCTCGCGAAGAAGACCCTTCTTGCCGACCCTCTCTATCCGGTAGTCCACCAGCTGCAGCAGGACACGGCAGCGTTCAGCGGCGTCGACGCGCTGGTCTTTCCGTTCCTGTATTCGGTCTATCTCTACGCCGACTTCTCGGCCTACAGCGACATCGCGACCGGAATCGCGCACATGATCGGGATGCGAATGCCGATCAATTTCTTCTCCCCCTACAGGGCGAAGAGCCCGCAGATCTTCTGGCGCCGGTGGCATCGCACGCTTTACAAGTTCCTGAGCATCGACCTGCGCCGCCTCTATCGATGGCTCCGGCTGCCGGGGCGCACCGCGTTCGTGCTCTTTGCCTTCATCTTTTCGGGCTATTGGCACGGCGCGGCCTGGGGATACTTGATCTGGGCCGCCGCGCACGCGCTGTATTTCCTCTTCTTTCCACGACGCCTCGCGCAGCGCTTGCCCGGCGCAATTCAGGCGGCCCTCAACTTCACGGTCGTATCGTTTTTCTGGCTGCCGTTTGCGCTGGGCGGAGCCGGCGTCATCCGGTGGGCGCACGGTCTCGCCGGCTGCCTAGAGGCCGATTGGCCGCATGCCTGCACGAATGCTACCTTCGTGCAGATGCCCGACATCATCGTTCTGGGCATCGGCCTTGCGCTCGCCCTTCTCGCGCCCAACGCGTTCCAATTGGCGCGACACGGCTCCTGGTGGCCGTTCAAGCGAGCGGCGGCGATCGCGCTCATCGCGATCGCACTTCACAACATCTTCGTCCTGAAGGCCGAGCCGGCGGCGTTCGTGTATTTCCAGTTCTGACATCCGGAAACCATGGAATAGGGGCGATCGCGTGCCTGCACAATCCAGCGTCATGAGGGGCCTTGCGATTACCGTGCTGCTTTGCATCCTCGCCGAGCTCGCGGCTTTCGCGGGCCTCACGATTTTCGACATCGCGCGGGGGGAAAAGCCGCTGCACGCCTTCGTCAGGCGCATCCACATGCACCCGCTCGCGCCCAAGACCGTGATCACGCTGGGCGCGTTCGACCCCATCGTGGGACAGCGACTGGAGCCCGGCGCGAAGACCGGGAATGTGCGAATCAACAAGTTCGGCTTCGTCGCCAACGGGCCGGATGACGCGTCCCTGGGCCGGTTTCCGCGCAAGGCGGAGAACGAGGTCCGGATCGTCATGCTCGGAAGCAGCAGCCTCGCCGGAAGCGCCCTGCGCAGCGACGAGTCGCACACGATCGCGGCCTATCTGGAGCGGTCGCTGAATTCCGGCGCGACGCCCGCAAAGCGATACGCCGTGCTGAACTTCGGGGTCAACGGCGGCTACTCGTTCTCGGAACTGCGGACCTTCTTCGCCCAGGTGATCTACCTGCAGCCGGATATCGTCGTCGCTCTGGACGGCTGGTCGGATGCGATGGAGGGCGCATTCAACGCCGAAAGAAGCGGATTGAGGCACGGCCTGGTCGATTGGTCCGAGCTCAGCTACCGGCACAACGACCTGTTCAACCGCATCGCCGTGAGGCGCGACAGCGCTCCGTATGTCTTCACCTACGTTTACCTGGCCCTCAGGGAAATGGGCATCCTCGGGCGCGAAGCCATCGACCATCGGCAGGAAAGATACGACGGCATTCCCTGGTATCGCATTTCCGGAGACCTCATCGCCGATCACAAGGGTCTCGAATTCGTGCTGCCGCACAACGCCGAAGCCATGGCTGCCTACTCGGTTGCCTCCGGGTTCTGCTTCATCGGCTATTTGCAGCCGTATGCCGATCTCGCACGCATGGTGAACACGGAGGAACAGGCCGAGCTGGATGCGTATCACGCGGCCATGGCGAATGCCGGGTATTCGCACCTGGCACGCGCGAAGTATGCGCCTGCAATGAAGGAATATTTTTCGAGCTACCAGGACGCCTACCGGCGCCTGTCGGCCAAATACGCCGGCAGCAAGTGCGCGCGGTTCATCGACATCACGGGCTTGTTCGAGAAGACGCCGGAGCGCATCTACCTGGACCCGACGCACTACAACGAGAGAGGCAACGAGATCATCGCCGGGCACATGGCGGACGATATTCGCCGGATGGCCCCGCACTGACGCCGCCCGGGCTTCCCGGAGCCGCATGGCGGCCTCGCTTGGGTAAAATCGCGGGCCCCGCAGCTTTCCGGCGCAGGTCCGCATGATCCGATTCTCCAATCTCACGCTCGCGCGCGGCGCCAAGGCGCTGCTCGAGGCCGCCGACGCGACGCTCAACCCGGGCGAACGCGCGGGCCTGATCGGCGCCAACGGCTCGGGCAAGTCGAGCCTGTTCGCGCTGCTGCGAGGCGAATTGCACGCCGACATGGGCGACGCCGAGTTCCCGGCGGGCTGGCGCATCGCGCACGTCGCGCAGGAGACGCCTGCGCTGGAGCGCTCCGCGCTCGACTACGCGATCGACGGCGACACGCGCCTGCGGGCGCTCGAGCGCGAGCTCGCCGAAGCGGAGCGCGCCGACGACGGCCACCGGATCGGCGAGCTGCACGCGGCGCTGGGCGACGCGGGCGCGTATACGGTGCGTCCGCGAGCCGAGCAGCTCCTCGTCGGCCTGGGTTTTTCGCACGGCGAATTGACGACGCCGGTCTCGAGCTTCTCCGGCGGCTGGCGCATGCGGCTGAACCTCGCGCAGGCGCTGCTCTGCCCCTCGGACCTGCTGCTGCTGGACGAGCCCACCAACCACCTGGACCTCGACGCGATCCTGTGGGTCGAGGAGTGGCTGAAGCGCTACGCGGGCACGCTGATCGTGATCTCGCACGACCGCGACTTCCTCGACGGCGTCGTCACCACGATCCTGCACATCGACCAGCGCAAGCTGCGTCGCTACGCGGGAAACTATTCCTCGTTCGAGGAGCAGCGCGCGCAGGCCGTGGTGCTGGCGGCGACGCAGCGCGAGAAGCAGGAGCGCGAGCGCGCGCACCTGCAGTCCTTCATCGACCGCTTCAAGGCCAAGGCCACCAAAGCGCGCCAGGCGCAGAGCCGCATGAAGATGCTGGCGAAGATGGAGGAGCTCGCGCCGCTGCACGTCGCGGCGCCGTTCTCGTTCGAGTTCCGCGAGCCGCTGCGCGCGCCGAACCCTCTGCTCGTGCTCGAGGGCGTGGCCGCAGGCTACGGCGAGAGGACGGTGCTCTCGGGCATCGACTTCTCGCTGCAGTCGGGCGAGCGCTACGGCCTGCTCGGCGCCAACGGCTCGGGCAAGTCCACCTTCATCAAGACCATCGCGCGCACGCTCGCGCCGCTCGCCGGCACGGCGACCTTCAACAAGGGGCTGGCCGTGGGCTACTTCGCGCAGCACCAGCTGGAGATGCTCGACGACGCGGCCTCGCCGCTGCTGCACCTGCAGCGCCTCGCGCCGCGCGAGCGCGAGCAGGAGCTGCGCAACTTCCTCGGCACGTTCAACTTCCCCGGCGACATGGCGCTGGGGCCGATCGGCACCTTCTCCGGCGGCGAGAAGGCGCGCCTCGCGCTCGCCCTCATCGTCTGGCAGCGGCCGAACCTGCTGCTCCTCGACGAGCCGACCAACCACCTGGACCTGGAGACGCGCGAGGCGCTCACGGTGGCGCTCGCGCAGTTCGAGGGCACGCTGGTGCTCGTCTCGCACGACCGGCACCTGCTGCGCGCGACGACCGAGCAGTTCCTCATCGTCTCCGACGGGCGCCTGCGCCCGTTCGACGGCGACCTGGAGGACTACCGGGACTGGCTGCTCGCGAGCAAGGCGGGCAAGCCCGAAGCGACGGCGGCGGCGAAGAAGGCGCCCGCGGCGCGGCCGGCAAGGCCGGCAGCGTCGCGCAAGAGCGTCGAGTCGCGCATCAGTAGGCTCGAGGAGCTCATCGCGCGGCTGAGCGCGAGGAAGTCCGAGGTCGAGGCGCGCCTCGCGGATCCGGCGCTCTACGAGGACGGGATGCGCAAGGCGCTCGAGGAGACGCTCTCGGACCAGGCGCACCTCGCCCGCGAGCTCGGCGAGCTCGAGAGCGAGTGGCTGGAGAAGCAGGCCAAGCTCGACCAGCGGCCGTAGCAGCGAAAAAAAAAGGGCGCCTCGAAGGCGCCCTCAACATGCCTGCCTGACGAATCTCCTTACGCGCCCCCGGCGGTCGCTTCCGCCGCCGGCGCAGCGGCCGGGGTTTCGGTGACCGGAAGGTCGAGAATCGGCGGCTCGTTGGCCTGGTCCTTGCGGATCTTGTGGTACGCCATGCCCGTGCCAGCCGGGATGAGGCGGCCGACGATGACGTTCTCCTTGAGGCCGCGCAGGCCGTCGCGCTTGCCCATGATCGCCGCCTCCGTGAGCACGCGGGTCGTCTCCTGGAACGAGGCCGCGGAAATGAACGAGTCGGTCGACAGCGACGCCTTCGTGATGCCGAGCAGCATGTAGGCGTACTGCGCGGGCTTCTTGCCGTCCTTCTGCGCCTTCTCGTTCTCCTCCAGCACCTCGGCGCGCTCGGCCTGCTCGCCCGTGATGAACGGCGTGTCGCCCGGCTCGACGATCTCGACCCGGCGCAGCATCTGGCGCACGATCACCTCGATGTGCTTGTCGTTGATCTTCACGCCCTGCAGGCGGTACACGTCCTGCACCTCGTCGATGATGTAGCGCGCGAGCGCCTCCACCCCGAGCAGGCGCAGCAGGTCGTGCGGGTCCACCGGGCCGTCGACGATCATCTCGCCCTTGTTGACCACCTGCCCGTCGTGCACGAGCACGTGCTTGTCCTTCGGGATCAGGTACTCGTGCTGCTGGGCGTCCAGATCGGTGATCACCAGGCGCTGCTTGCCCTTGGTGTCCTTGCCGAAACTGACCGTGCCCGTGACCTCGGCGAGCATGCCGGCGTCCTTGGGCGAGCGCGCCTCGAACAGCTCCGCCACGCGCGGCAGGCCGCCGGTGATGTCGCGGGTCTTCGAGGTCTCCTGCGGGATCCTCGCGAGCACCTCGCCCACCGACACCTGCTGCCCGTCGCGCACCGCGATCACGGCGCCGATCGGGAAGCTGATGTTGACCGCGTGGTCGGTGCCGGCGATCTTCACTTCCTCGCCCTGCTCGTTGATCATCTTCACGGACGGCCGCACGCCCTTGGAGGCGATGCTCCCGCGACGCTTCGGGTCGATGACCACGAGCGTCGACAGGCCCGTCACGTCGTCGATCTGCTTGGCGACGGTGGTGCCCTCCTCGACGTTCTCGAAGCGCACCGTGCCCGCGTACTCGCTGACGATGGGACGGTGGTGCGGGTCCCAGTTGGCGAGGTTGTTGCCCGCCTTCACGGCCTTGCCGTCAGTGACCGACAGCAGCGCGCCGTAGGGCACCTTGTGCCGCTCGCGCTCGCGATGGTTGTCGTCCTCGACGATCACCTCGCCCGAGCGCGAGATCACCACCTTGTCGCCCTTGGCGTTGGCGACGTAGCGCATGGTCGCCGTGAAGCGCGCCGTACCCGAGGACTTGGCCTCGACGTGGCTTTGCACCGCGGTACGGCTGGCCGCGCCGCCGATGTGGAAGGTCCGCATCGTCAGCTGCGTGCCGGGCTCGCCGATCGATTGCGCTGCCATCACGCCGATCGCCTCGCCGACGTTCACCAGCGAGCCGCGGCCCAGGTCGCGCCCGTAGCACTTGGCGCACACGCCCCAGCGCGTGTCGCAGGTGAGCGGGGTGCGCACCTTGACCTCGTCGATGCCGTGGTTGTCGACCGCGTCCACCGCCTCCTCGTCGAGCAGCGTGCCCGCCGGATAGAGCGGGTCCTGCGTCTCCGGATGCACGATGTCGACGGCGAGCACGCGGCCGAGGATGCGCTCTTTGAGCGCCTCGACGACCTCGCCGCCCTCCACCAGCGCCTTCATCGATACGCCGTTGGTGGTGCCGCAGTCATCCTCGGTGACGACGAGGTCCTGCGTCACGTCGACGAGGCGACGCGTCAGATAGCCCGAGTTCGCGGTCTTCAGCGCCGTGTCCGCGAGGCCCTTGCGCGCGCCGTGCGTGGAGATGAAGTACTGCAGCACGTTCAGGCCTTCGCGGAAGTTCGCGGTGATCGGCGTCTCGATGATCGAGCCGTCGGGCTTGGCCATCAGGCCGCGCATGCCGGCGAGCTGCCGGATCTGCGCCGCCGAGCCGCGCGCGCCGGAGTCGGCCATCATGTAGATGGAGTTGAACGCCTCCTGGCGCACCTTCTTGCCGTGGCGGTCGGTGGTGTCCTCGGTGCCGAGCTGGTCCATCATGACCTTGCCGACCTGCTCGCCGCAGCGCGACCAGATGTCGACCACCTTGTTGTAGCGCTCGCCGACGGTCACCAGGCCCGAGGTGTACTGCGACTCGATCTCCTTGACCTCGCCCTCGGCCGCCGAGATGAGCTCCTGCTTGGCGGTCGGGACGCGCATGTCGTTCACGCCGAACGAGATGCCGCCGCGCGTGGCCATGGTGAATCCGGCCTGCATGAGCTTGTCGGCGAAGATCACGGTCTCGCGCAGCCCGCAGCGCCGGAACGCGGCGTTGATGAGGCGCGAGATCTCCTTCTTCTTGAGCGGCTTGTTGAGCAGCTCGAACGACAGCCCCGGCGGCAGGATCTCCGAGAGCAGCGCGCGGCCGATGGTGGTCTCGTAGCGCGTGACCTTCTCCTTGCGCTCGCCGTCCTCGCCGATCTCGGCTTCCCTGATGCGCACCCAGATGCGCGCGTGCAGGTCGGCCTGGCGCGTCTCGTAGGCGCGCGAGACTTCGCCGACGTTCGAGAAGCTCATGCCCTCGCCCCTGGCGTTGATGCGCTCGCGCGTCGCGTAGTACAGGCCCAGTACGATGTCCTGCGAGGGCACGATGATCGGCTCGCCGTTGGCGGGCGACAGGACGTTGTTCGACGCCAGCATCAGCGTGCGCGCCTCCATCTGCGCCTCGAGCGACAGCGGCACGTGCACGGCCATCTGGTCGCCGTCGAAGTCGGCGTTGAACGCCGCGCAGACGAGCGGGTGCAGCTGGATCGCCTTGCCCTCGATGAGCACGGGCTCGAAGGCCTGGATGCCGAGCCGGTGCAACGTCGGCGCGCGGTTCAGCATCACCGGGTGCTCGCGGATCACCTCCTCGAGGATGTCCCAGACCTCGGGCACTTCCTGCTCCACGAGGCGCTTGGCGGCCTTGATGGTGGTCGCGAGGCCGAGCAGCTCGAGCTTGTTGAAGATGAACGGCTTGAAGAGCTCGAGCGCCATCTTCTTCGGCAGGCCGCACTGGTGCAGCTTCAGCTGGGGGCCGACCACGATCACCGAGCGGCCCGAGTAATCGACGCGCTTGCCGAGCAGGTTCTGGCGGAAGCGGCCGCCCTTTCCCTTGATCATGTCGGCGAGCGACTTCAGCGGACGCTTGTTGGCGCCGGTCATCGCCTTGCCGCGGCGGCCGTTGTCGAGCAGCGAGTCGACGGCTTCCTGCAGCATCCGCTTCTCGTTCTTGACGATGATCTCGGGGGCCTTCAGCTCGAGCAGCCGCTTCAGGCGGTTGTTGCGGTTGATCACCCGGCGATAGAGATCGTTCAGGTCGGACGTCGCGAAGCGTCCGCCGTCCAGCGGCACCAGCGGGCGCAGCTCAGGCGGCAGCACCGGCAGCACCTCCATCACCATCCAGTCGGGCTTGATGTTGGAGTTCTTGAAGCCTTCCAGCACCTTCAGGCGCTTGGCGAGCTTCTTGATCTTCGCGTCGGACGAGGTCTCCTCCAGGTCCTTGCGCAGCGTGTCGATCTCCTTCTTGATGTCGATCGCGCGCAGCAGCGCGCGCACGCCCTCGGCGCCCATCGCGGCAGAGAAGTCGTCGCCGTACTCCTCGACCTTGGCGAGGTAATCGTCCTCGGTTAGCAGCTGGCAGCGCTTGAGCGGCGTGAGGCCGGGATCGGTCACGACATAGGCCTCGAAATACAGCACGCGCTCGATGTCGCGCAGCGTCATGTCGAGCACCAGGCCGAGGCGGCTGGGCAGGCTCTTCAGGAACCAGATGTGCGCCACGGGGCTCGCGAGCTCGATGTGGCCCATGCGCTCGCGGCGCACCTTGGCGAGCGTCACCTCGACGCCGCACTTCTCGCAGATCACGCCGCGGTGCTTCAGGCGCTTGTACTTGCCGCACAGGCACTCGTAGTCCTTGATCGGCCCGAAGATCTTGGCGCAGAACAGGCCATCACGCTCCGGCTTGAAGGTGCGGTAGTTGATGGTCTCCGGCTTCTTCACCTCGCCGTAAGACCAGGAGCGGATCTTCTCGGGCGACGCGAGCCCGATCTTGATCGCATCAAACTCTTCGTCCTGCTGGACCTGCTTGAAGAGCTCCAGTAGCGCTTTCATCGCTTAGTACCTCTCCAGGTCGATGTCGATCCCGAGGGACCGGATTTCCTTCACCAGCACGTTGAACGACTCGGGCATGCCGGCGTCGATCTTGTGGTCGCCCTTGACGATGTTCTCGTACACCTTGGTGCGGCCGTTGATGTCGTCGGACTTGACCGTGAGCATCTCCTGCAGCGTGTAGGCCGCGCCGTAGGCCTCGAGCGCCCAGACCTCCATCTCGCCGAAGCGCTGGCCGCCGAACTGCGCCTTGCCGCCCAGCGGCTGCTGCGTAACGAGCGAGTACGGTCCCGTCGAGCGCGCGTGCATCTTGTCGTCGACGAGGTGGTGGAGCTTCAGCACGTGCATATAGCCCACCGTCACCGGCCGGTCGAAGGCCTCGCCGGTGCGCCCGTCGTGCAGCGTGAGCTGGCCCGACACCGGCAGCCCGGCAAGCTCGAGCATGGCGTTGATCTCGGACTCGGAGGCGCCGTCGAACACCGGCGTCGCGAACGGCACGCCGTCGCGGAGGTTGGTCGCGAGCTGCACGATCTCCTCATCGGTGAGCCGGGAGATGTCCTCCTCCCTGCCTTTCTCGTTGTAGATGCGCTCGACGAACTTGCGCACCTCGGCGATCTTCTGCTGCGCCTTGAGCATCTCGCCGATCTTGATGCCGAGACCCTTGGCGGCCCAGCCCAGGTGCACCTCGAGGATCTGGCCGACGTTCATCCGCGAGGGCACCCCCAGCGGATTCAGCACGAGGTCGACCGGCGTGCCGTCGGCCGCGTGCGGCATGTCCTCCACCGGCACGATGCGCGAGATCACGCCCTTGTTGCCGTGGCGGCCAGCCATCTTGTCGCCCGGCTGCAGGCGCCGCTTCACGGCCACGTATACCTTGACCATCTTCAGCACGCCCGGCGGCAGCTCGTCGCCCTGCGTGAGCTTCTTGCGCTTGGCCTCGAACATCGCGTCGAACTCCTTGCGCTTCTGCGCGATGGAGTCCTTGAGCCCTTCCAGCTGCGCGGCCGCATCCTCGTTCGCGAGGCGGATGTCGAACCAGTCGTACTTCTCCAGGCCCGCGAGGTAGTCCTTGGTGACCTTGCTGCCCTTGGAGAGGCGCTTCGGGCCGCCGTTCGCGGCCTTGCCCGTGATCAGGCGCTCCAGGCGCTCGAAGGTGTCGGCCTCGACGATGCGCATCTGGTCGGCGAGGTCGGTCTTGTAGCGCTTGAGCTCCTCCTCGATGATCGAGGCGCTGCGCTTGTCGCGCTCGATGCCCTCGCGCGTGAAGACCTGCACGTCGATCACGCAGCCGGAGATGCCCGAGGGCACCCGCAGGCTTGTGTCCTTCACGTCCGAGGCCTTCTCGCCGAAGATCGCGCGCAGCAGCTTTTCTTCCGGCGTGAGCTGCGTCTCGCCCTTGGGCGTGACCTTGCCCACGAGCACGTCGCCCGCCTCGACCTCGGCGCCGATGTAGACGATGCCCGACTCGTCCAGGCGAGAAAGCTGCGCCTCGGACAGGTTCGAGATGTCGCGCGTGATCTCCTCGGGCCCCAGCTTCGTGTCGCGCGCGACGACCGTGAGCTCCTCGATGTGGATCGACGTGAAGCGCTCGTCCGCCACCACGCGCTCGGAAATGAGGATCGAGTCCTCGAAGTTGTAGCCGTTCCACGGCATGAACGCGACCAGCTTGTTCTGGCCGAGCGCGAGCTCGCCCAGGTCCGTCGACGCACCGTCGGCGATCACATCGCCCTTGGCGATGATCTCGCCGGGCTTCACCACCGCGCGCTGGTTGATGTTGGTGTTCTGGTTGGAGCGCGTGTACTTGGTCAGCTTGTAGATGTCGACGCCGACGTCGCCCGGCACCGTCTCGTCGTCGTTGACGCGCACGACGATGCGGTTGGCGTCCACGTAGTCCACCACGCCGCCGCGCAGCGCGACCACGCAGGTGCCCGAATCGACCGCCGAGGTACGCTCGACGCCCGTGCCGACGAGCGGCTTCTCGGGACGCAGGCAGGGCACCGCCTGGCGCTGCATGTTGGAGCCCATCAGCGCACGGTTGGCGTCGTCGTGCTCGAGGAACGGGATCAGCGAGGCCGCCACCGAGACGATCTGCGACGGCGCCACGTCCATGTACTGCACGTCTTCGGGCGCCTTCAGCTCGAACTCGTTCTTGATGCGGCAGGACACCAGCGTGTCGGTGAGCTTGCCGTGCTTGTCGATCGCCGCATTCGCCTGCGCGATCACGTAGTGCCCCTCCTCGATCGCCGACAGGAATTCGATCTCGTTGGTGACCTTGCTGTCCTTCACCTTGCGGTACGGCGTCTCGAGGAAGCCGTACTTGTTGGTGCGCGCGTAAAGCGCGAGCGAGTTGATCAGGCCGATGTTCGGGCCCTCCGGAGTCTCGATCGGGCAGACGCGGCCGTAGTGCGTCGGGTGCACGTCGCGCACCTCGAAGCCCGCGCGCTCGCGCGTGAGTCCGCCCGGTCCGAGCGCCGAGACGCGCCGCTTGTGCGTGATTTCCGACAGCGGGTTCGTCTGGTCCATGAACTGCGAGAGCTGCGAGGATCCGAAGAACTCCTTGATCGCCGCCGAGATGGGCTTCGCGTTGATGAGGTCGTGCGGCATCAGGTTCTCGGACTCGGCCTGCGACAGGCGCTCCTTGACGGCGCGCTCGACGCGCACCAGGCCCGCGCGGAACTGGTTCTCCGCCAGCTCGCCCACCGAGCGCACGCGGCGGTTGCCGAGATGATCGATGTCGTCGATGTCTCCGCGGCCGTTGCGCAGCTCGACGAGGATGCGGATCACCTCGACGATATCCTTCGGCGAGAGCGTGAATCGCGGCTCGACCTTCGATTCGAGCTTCTGCTTGTCGATGCCCTTGGACTTCAGGTCGTGGTACATCTTATCGACCTGCGCCTGGGCCTCGGCTTCGCTCGCCGCACCCTCGAGGCTCGCCTTGCCCAGCGACAGCTCGGGCGCATTCTTCCAGTACGCGCGCAGGTCGGCCTCGGCCTCCTTCGGCAGCGCCAGGTTCCGGAAGCGCGCCTGCCAGCTGCCCTCGGTCGCCACGTTGATGCGGCGGTTGAACTTCATGCGGCCCACCGCCGAGAGGTCGTAGCGCTCCTCGGCGAAGAACAGGCCGTTGAACAGCGTCTCGACCGCGTCCTCCGTCGGCGGCTCGCCGGGGCGCATCATGCGGTAGATGGCGACGCGCGCGGCCGTGCGGTCGGTGGTCTCGTCGGTGCGCAGCGTCTGCGAGATGTAGGGACCCTGGTCGAGGTCGTTGGTGAACAGCGTCTGCACCTTGCCGACTTTCGCCTCGCGCAGCTTGGCGAGCAGCTCCTCGGTGACCTCGTCGTTGGCGTTGGCGACGATCTCGCCGGTATCACCGTTCACCGCGTCGTGCGCGAGCGTGCGGCCGATGATGAACTCGTCGGGCGCGGCGATCCGCTTGATGCCCGCGGACTCCATGTCGCGGATGTGCTTCACGGTGATGCGCTTGTCCTTCGCGACGAGGGTCTTGCCTGACTTGTCGGCGATGTCGAAGCGTGCCACCTCGCCGCGCAGGCGCTCCGGCACGATCTCGAACAGCACGCCATTGGGCTCGACGTGGAAGGTGTCGAACGCGAAGAACTCCTTGAGGATTTTCTCGGGCGTGTAACCCAGCGCCTTCAGCAGGATCGTCACGGGCATCTTGCGGCGGCGGTCGACGCGGAAGAACACGATGTCCTTCGGGTCGAACTCGAAGTCCAGCCACGAGCCGCGGTACGGGATGATGCGCGCCGAGAACAACAGCTTGCCGGAGCTGTGCGTCTTGCCGCGATCGTGCTCGAAGAACACGCCCGGCGACCGGTGAAGCTGCGAGACGATCACGCGCTCGGTGCCGTTGATGATGAAGGAGCCCGTCGTGGTCATGAGCGGGATCTCGCCCATGTAGACCTCCTGCTCCTTGACCTCTTTCGGCACGGGCTTGGGCGACTCCTTGTCGAGGATCACCAGGCGCACCTTGGCGCGCAGCGGGCTCGCGTAGGTCAGGCCTCGCTGCTGGCACTCCTTGACGTCGAACGGCGGCTCGCCGAGCTGGAAGCTCACGAACTCCAGCCGCGCGTTGCCCGAGTGCGAGGAGATCGGGAAGATCGAGGTGAACGCCGCCTGCAGGCCCTCGTTGCGGCGCGACTCGGGCGCGACGTGCGCCTGCAGGAACGCCGTGTAGGACTCGAGCTGGGTCGCCAGCAGGTACGGCACGTTCTGCACGGTCGCACGCTTGGCGAAGCTCTTGCGGATGCGTTTACGCTCGGTCAGCGAGTAATTCATGAAGGCTCCTAAGTCCCCGGCGGCAAAGAGTTCTTTCCCAAAAGCAAAACGCCGGGAGGGGGTCTATGACCCCGTCCCGGTCAAAGCGTTCCCTACTTGATCTCGACCTTCGCGCCCGCGTCGGTCAGCTTCTTCGCGATCGCATCGGCGTCGGCCTTCGAGACGCCTTCCTTCACGGGCTTGGGCGCGCCGTCGACGAGGTCCTTCGCCTCCTTGAGGCCCAGGCTCGTCACTTCGCGAACCGCCTTGATCACGTTGACCTTGTTGTCGCCGGTCGCCGCGAGCACGACCGTGAACTCGGTCTTCTCCTCGGCCGCGGCACCCGCGGCCGCACCGCCCGCGGCCGGCGCCGCCACCGCGACTGCCGCCGCAGCCGACACGCCGAATTTCTCCTCCATGTCCTTGATGAGCTGCGAGAGCTCCAGGACGGTCAGCTTCGAGACTGCTTCCAGAATTTGTGCACGTTCCATTGTCATCTCCAGAGATCGAAAAGTTCCTGATTTGTCGATTGCCTAGGCGGCCTGCTTTTCCCGCGCGTCGCGCACCGCGGCGAGCGTGCGAACGAACTTGCCCGGCACCTCGTTCATCGTGCGCACCAGCTTCGCGATGGGCGCCTGCATCGTGCCCAGCAGCTTGGCCAGCAGCTCCTCGCGGCTCGGCAGCGTCGCGAGCGCCTTGACGTCCTTCTCGGACATCAGGTTGTTCGCCATCGCCCCGCCTTTGATCACGAACAGCTCGTGATCCTTGGCGAAGGCCGCGAGCACCTTGGCGCCGGCCACCGGGTCCTGCGCGATGCCGTACATCAGCGGCCCGGCCATCTGGCCGGACAGCTTCTCGAACGGCGTGCCCTTGACGGCGCGCCGCGCGAGCGTGTTCTTCAGCACGCGCAGGTAGAGGCCGGACTTGCGCGCCTTCGCGCGCAGATCGGTCACCGCGCCGGCGTCGAGGCCGCGGTACTCCGCGACGATCACCGCCTGCGCCTTGCCGAGCTGAGCGACGACCTCGCCCACGACCGCCTGCTTCTGCTCCAAATTGAGTCCCAAGGTCACACTCCTTTCTTGCGTTGAACGGTGACCTGGACATCAGGAACACCGTCTGCGTAGGAAACTGCTCGATTAAGCCCGGGCCGACACGCGCGTCGTCCTTTCATGGGCCCCTACGGTCTTCGACAGCTACTGCGGCGCCTGCGCCGAGAACGAGGCCGGGTCCACCTTCACGCCCAGGCCCATCGTGCTCGACACCGACACTTTCTTCAGAAAAATCCCCTTCATGCTCGCGGGCCTCGACTTGTTGAGCGCATCCAGCAGCGCCCCCAGGTTGTCGCGCAGCTGCTCCGGCGTGAACGAGGCGCGGCCGATCGTGCATTGCACGATTCCGGTCTTGTCGGCCCGGAACTGCACTTGGCCGCCCTTTGCGTTCTTCACCGCGGCCGCCACGTCCGGCGTCACCGTGCCCACCTTCGGGTTCGGCATCAGGCCGCGCGGGCCCAGGATCTGGCCGAGCTGTCCGACGACGCGCATCGCGTCCGGCGCGGCGATCACGACGTCGAACTCCATCTTGCCGGCCTTCACCTGCTCGGCTAGGTCTTCCATGCCGACGAGCTCCGCGCCCGCGGCCTTCGCGGCCTGCGCCTTGTCGCCCTGAGCGAACACCGCCACGCGCACCTTCTTCCCGGTGCCGGACGGCAGCACGACCGAGCCGCGCACGGTCTGGTCCGACTTCTTGGTGTCGATGCCCAGGTTCACGGCGACGTCGACCGACTCGTCGAACTTCGCCGTCGCGGTCTCCTTCACGAGCTTCATCGCATCCAGGGCCGCGTAGGCCTTGGCGCGGTCCACCTTGCTGGCGAACGCCTTGCGCCGCTTCGAGACATGCGTCGTCATCTACATGCCCTCCACGATGATGCCCATCGAGCGCGCGCTGCCAGCGACGGTGCGCATCGCGGCCTCCAGGCTCGCCGCATTGAGATCGGGCTGCTTCACCTTGGCGATCTCCTCGACCTGCTTCTTAGTGATCTTGCCGACCTTGTCGGTGTGCGGGCGCGGGCTGCCGGACTCGATGCCGGCCGCCTTCTTGATCAGCACCGTGGTGGGCGGCGTCTTGATGATGAAGGTGAAGCTCTTGTCCGTGTAGGCCGTGATCACCACGGGCAGCGGCAGGCCGGGCTCGGCCTTCTGCGTCTGCGCGTTGAACGCCTTGCAGAACTCCATGATGTTCAGTCCACGCTGGCCCAGCGCCGGGCCGATCGGCGGCGCCGGGTTGGCCTTCCCCGCCGGAACCTGCAGCTTGATGAAACCAACGATTTTCTTTGCCACGCTTCTCTCCTTAATGTGGGTTCGAACGGACGCTTGGCGTCCTCCCCGGCTGCTTTTCGCTTCTGCTAAGCCTTCTCAACCTGTCCGAATTCAAGCTCCACCGGCGTCGAGCGGCCGAAAATCGTGACCGCCACCCGCAGCCTGCTCTTCTCGTAGTTCACGTCTTCCACCGTGCCCTGGAAATCGGTGAACGGGCCGTCCTTCACGCGCACCATCTCGCCGTTCTCGAACAGCACCTTGGGCTTGGGTTTTTCCACGCCCTCGCGCATCTGCTGCATGATGGCATTGACTTCCTTCTCCGAGATCGGCGTGGGCCGCATCGCCGAGCCGCCGACGAATCCGGTCACCTTGTTGGTGTTCTTCACGAGGTGCCAGGTGTCGTCGTTCATCTCCATCTCGACCAGCACGTAGCCCGGGAAGAACTTGCGCTCGGACATGTGCTTCTGGCCGCCCTTCATCTCGACGACTTCCTCGACCGGCACCAGGATCTTGCCGAACTTTTCCTTCATGCCCGCGCGGTTGATCCGGTCCTCGAGCGCGCGCGCCACCGACTTCTCGAATCCCGAGTAGGCGTGCACCACGTACCAGCGCTTCGCAGTCTGTTCGGTCACGTTGGCTTCC
The DNA here is from genome assembly GCA_035517595.1 of Burkholderiales bacterium. GTDB lineage: Bacteria > Pseudomonadota > Gammaproteobacteria > Burkholderiales > SG8-39 > RBG-16-66-20. The sequence goes on along the minus strand of DATIYN010000055.1, from coordinate 666 downwards.
ATCGTTTAGGTTCTCTTCCAGCCCAGGATGAGGTCATACAGCACCCACTCCAGCGACTTGTCGCTGACCCAGAGGAACACCGCCATCGCCAGCACAAACGCGAACACCGCGGCCGTGGTCTGCATCGTTTCCTTGCGCGTGGGCCAGACGACCTTGCGCACCTCGGCGAGCGCCTCGCGCGCAAACGCCGCGAACCGGCGGCCGTAGGCGCTGCTCCACGCGACCGCGATCCCCGCCGCGACGCCTGCGAGCACCGAAGCGAGGCGCAGGAGGATCGACTGCGCGGCGAGCAGGTAGTAGCCGGCGAGGCCCGCGGCGACGAGCGCCGCGGCGATTGCCAGCTTGATCTTGTCCACCATTCCTTCCATCTATCGTTCCACGCGTTCCGTCATGTGTTCGGTGGCAGGGGCAGAGGGAATCGAACCCCCAACCTTCGGTTTTGGAGACCGACGCTCTGCCAGTTGAGCTATGCCCCTTCTCAAGACCAGGACCTACGAAAAAGCGATGTTGGAAAAAGCATTCCCCTACTCGATCACCTTGGCGACGACGCCGGCGCCGACGGTCTTGCCGCCCTCGCGGATGGCAAAGCGCAGCCCCTGCTCCATGGCCACCGGCGTGATCAGCGTGACCACCATCTTCACGTTGTCCCCCGGCATCACCATCTCG
>DATIYN010000054.1:0-3768 GCA_035517595.1 Burkholderiales bacterium | reverse complement strand
AGGCGCGGCCCGCGGCGGCCTTCGCGGGGTCCGGGGCGCTGTCGAACTTGAGGTTGCCTGCGACCTCGACGCGGCGAGCGCCGAGCGCGCGCAGCCGCGCCGCGTCCTCGCCGGTCTGCGCGCAGGCGAGCGCGAGCGAGGCGAACGCCGGCCGCGCGAGCACGCCGGCGCGCCGGTAGCCCGCGGCCGAATTCTCCGACAGGCGCGCGTTGGCGAGCAGCGCGGGCACGCCGAAGTCCGCGCAGGCAGCAAGCAGGTTGGGCCAGAGCTCGGTCTCCACGAGGATCGCAAGGCGCGGCCGAAAATGCTCGAGGAACCGGCGCACCGCACCCGGATAGTCGTAGGGCAGCCAGGCGACCTGGACCGATTCGCCGTGCAGATGCTTCAGCGTCTCGCGTCCCGCCGCGGTCATGCACGTGATCAGCACGTCGCATTCGGGATGCGCTTCGCCCAGCGCGCGCGCGAGCTCCGCGCTCGCGCGCGCTTCGCCCACCGACACCGCGTGCAGCCAGAGCAGCGGCTTTCCCTCGTGTGGCGTCCGGTAGTAGGCAAGACGCTCGGCCACGTGCCGCCGGTAGCCCGGCTCGCGCAGGCCGCGCCACCACAGGCGCAGCAGGAGGAACGGCGCGAGCGCGCGCAGCGCGAGCGTATAGAGCGCGCGCCAGATCACGGCACGGCCGCCCCGAGCGAGCCCAGCGCCGCCTGGGCCTCTTCGAGCGCCGGCGGCCGGCCCGCGCCGCCCAGGTTGCGCAGCCGCCCGTTGCCGTACAAGCCCCCGCCGTACAAGCCCGTAAGTGCCGGGTCCGAGCCGCAGTAGAGGCCGACCGTCGGCGCGCCCAGCGCCGCGGCCAGGTGCGTCAGTCCGGTGTCGACGCCGATCACGCAGCGCGCGTCGCGCGCGAGGCGCGCCACCTGCGACAACGGCAGGCGCGGCGGCACCAGCGCCCCGGGAATCGCCGTCGCGACGCGGGCGCAGCGCCGCCGTTCCTCCTCGCTGGCCCAGGGCAGCAGGCACTGCAGGCCGCGGCGCTCCAGCCATGCGCCGAGCGCGCGCCAGCGCTCCTCGGGCCAGAGCTTGTCGTCGCGGCTGGTCATCGTGAGCAGCAGGGCGTAGGGCGACGCGTCGGCGGCGCGCCCCAGCCTCGGCGGCTCGCCCTCGGCGCGCAGGCCGTAGTCGCAACCTTCGGGCAGCGCATAGCCGAGCGCCGCGGCGGCCAGCTGCCGGTTGCGATCGACCGCGTGCCGGCCGGCGGGCACCGCGTGCACGCGGTCGTAGAAGCGCGCGGCGAAGGGCTCGCGCGCGCTCGCGCGGTCGAAGCCGTGCCGGCGGCCGCGCGCCATCGCGGCGACGAGCGCGCTCTTCACGAGGCCCTGGCTGTCGATGACCGCGTCGTAGGGCTCGGCGCGCAGCGCCTCGCGGAACGCGGAAATCCCGGACCAGGTGGCGCGCGAGAGCAGGCCGCTGCGCCAGCGCCGGATCGACACCGGGATCACGCGCCGCACCGCGCCGTGCAGCGCGGCCACTTCGGCGAAGGCGTCCTCGACGACCCAGTCGATCGCAGCGCCGGGCACGCGGCGCGCGACGTCGCTCACCGCCGGGCAGTTGTGCACGACATCGCCCAGCGAGGAAGTCTTGATGAAGAGGATGCGCGGCATCGGTGGGAAGGACGCCCTCCGGGCGTGGGGCCTCGAGGGCCTGGGCTAAAATACCGCTTTGTTTTCACGAGATTTTAACCTTTTCCGCCGTGCCGCTCTCCGTCGTGGTGATCACGCAGAACGCCGCCGCGCAGCTGCCCGAGTGCCTCGCGAGCGTGGCGTTCGCCGACGAGGTGCTCGTCGTCGATTCGGCGAGCACGGACGGCACGCCCGAAGCCGCCGCGCGCTACGGCGCGCGCGTGCTGCAGAAGGAATGGCTCGGCTTCGGGCGGCAGAAGCAGTTCGCCGTGGACCAGGCCGCGCACGACTGGGTGCTGTGCCTGGATGCCGACGAGCGCGTCTCGCCGGAGCTCGCGGCGAGCATCGTGCGCGCGATCGAGGCGCCCGCCTCGCCCGTCTACCGCATGGCGCGGCGCAACCGCTTCCTCGGGCGCTGGCTGCGCCACGGCGAAGGCTATCCGGACTGGAGCCCGCGCCTCTTTGACCGGCGCCAGGCGCGCTGGAGCGACGACGCGGTGCACGAGAAGGTGCTCTACGCGGCGACCCCGGGCACGCTCGGGGGCGACCTGCTGCACGAGTCGGCCGAGAATCTCGGCCGCTACCTGGACAAGCAGAACCGCTACAGCAGCCTCGCCGCGGCGGAGCTGCACCGCCAGGGCCGGCGCGCGGGCCTCGCCGAGCTCGCGCTCTCGCCCGCGGTGCGCTTCCTCAAGTTCTACGTCGTGCGTCTGGGCTTTCTCGACGGCGTGCCGGGTTTCGCGCATATTTCGATCGGCTGCATGACGAGCTTCCTCAAGTACGCCAAGCTCATCGAGTTGAACCGGACGCAGGGGGCGCAGGGCCGATGACGCCGCTCGCGGCGAGCGCGCTGCTCGGATTCCACGACGGCTCGATGCAGGCCGGCGCGGCCTCCGGGCTCTGGCGCGCGATCGAGGACAACCACCGCTGCAACGGCCTGCTGTGGGACGAGGAGGACCTCGCGCGGCGCCGGCACGCGCCCGATGCCGAGATCGCGGGCAACAAGCGCGCGATCGACCGCTACAACCAGCAGCGCAACGACGCGATCGAGCGCGTGGACGAGCATCTGTTCGAGTTCTTCTTTGGAAAGACTCCCCCACGGGAAACGGCGAAATTGAACAGTGAAACACCCGGGGCCATGATCGATCGCCTGTCGATCCTGTCGCTGAAGGTGCGCAGCATGCGGGCGCAGACCGAGCGCACCGACGTGGACCGCGCCCATGTGGAGGATTGCCTCCAGAAATTGAACCGGCTGCAGGAGCAGCGAGCCGACCTGGCGGCCTGCCTGGACCGGCTGCTCGCCGAATGCGCGCGCGGCGAGTCGCGCTTCAAGATCTACCGCCAGTTCAAGATGTACAACGACCCGAAGCTCAACCCGGCGGTCTACGGCGAGAGCAAGCGCTCCACGCAGGCGTAGACCTGCGCGTCGGACAGCTCCTCGACGCTGCGCTTCGCCTCCAGCCAGAGCGCCCTCGGGCCGCGCGGCGCCCACTGCGCCGGCGCGGGCGAGACGTCGGCCTCGGCGAAGAATCCCAGCACCCCGCCCGGGCTCGCGGCCGCGAAATGCATCAGGCCGGAGTCCGGGAACAGGCTCGTGCGCGCGCTCCAGATCAGGCCGAGCGCCTCCGCGATCGGCCCGCGGAACGGATGCAGCTGCGGCGCCTGCCCGAGGGAGGCCGCCTCCACCACCGGCTGCGCCACGTCGTCGTCGCCCGGATAGAGCGGATCGTCCGAGCGCCCCGGCGTCCACAGGAACACGGTGTCCAGGCCCCAGCGCTCCTTGAAATGCGCGCTCCAGGCGAGGACCTGCGCGGCGCCCGGCTGCTTCTTGCGCCGGCGCGCGCCCAGCCCGAGCACCAGGTAGCCGCCGGCCGCGAGGCCGCGCCCGGCGAGCCAGGCGCGCGCGAACGCCGCCGAGCGCTCGGGCAGCACGTAGCGGGGCTCCGGCGCGACCGCCGGCGGCGCGATACCGAGCGGGGCGAGCAGGCCGATCAGCCGGTCGGCCTCGTGCGCCGCCGGATCGAGCGGCAGCGCGTCGCTGAGCCCGGGATAGCGCGAGGCGTCGGCGCAGCGCGCAACGGTGCGCGCGCCGCC
>DATIYN010000053.1:0-3619 GCA_035517595.1 Burkholderiales bacterium | reverse complement strand
CGCCACGCTGCTCATGGACCTTCTCGAGGAAGACGAAGCCGAGGATCGCGACAAGGTTTTCGACGTCGAGCTGCTGGCCGCGCGCCTGGCCGCAGCGTCGCGCTGGCTCGCCGCCGATCCGCGCACGCGCGCGCTCGCGCTGGGACTGTTCGGTGCGAGCACCGGTGCGGCGGCCGCGCTGATCGCCGCGGCCGAAGATCCCGCGCGCGTCTCGGCCGTGGTGTCGCGCGGCGGACGGCCGGACCTCGCGGCCGCTTGGCTGTCCCGCGTGCGCGCGCCGACGCTGCTCATCGTGGGCGAGCGCGACGTGCCGGTGCGCGACTGGAACGAGTCGGCCCTGCGCCGCATCGCGGCGCCGAAGGAGCTGGCGATCGTGCCGCGCGCGACGCACCTGTTCGAGGAGCCGGGCACGCTCGAGGAAGCCGCGGGCCACGCCTGCCGCTGGTTCGCGCGCTACCTCGCCTGCGGCTAGCGCGGCCCGGCCGCGCGCCTCAACGCAGCTGGTTGTAGGCGCGCAGCGCCCGGTCGAGCCGCTCGCGCGCGGCCGCGACGTCGGCGTCGAGGGCCCTGATTCGCGCGACGTACTCGGGCGAGGGCCTGCCGCGATGTCCGCTCATCGGGCCGCCGACCGCCGGCGGCGCGGGCGGCGGCACGCCGCCGGCCGCGGGCGGCGCGGCGCCCGTTGCGACGCCGGGATGCTCTCCGGCCTGCAGGTCCGATTCCGTGCGCCGGCGCTCCTCGGCCGCCGCGAGCGCGCCCTGCGCGTCCTGCACTTCGGTCCACGCCGATTGCAGCGCGTCGAGCTGCCGGCGGATGCGCGCCTCGGACTCGGCGTCGCTCTTCGCCGTCCCGGCGAGCGCGGGCTTCGCCGGCCCGAACCGGTACTCGAAGCTCTCGATGAGCTCGAGGCCGGGCTCGAGGCGGTTGCTGTAGACCGTCCTGCCGTCGGGACGGCGGTACTTGTACACGGTGTCGGCCGCCGCCGTGCCGGCGGCGAGCAGCATCGCGGCGAGCGCCGGAAGGACCGATCGGGCTGCGTGTCTCATAGCTGCACCTCCTGTCCGTAGGACGGCACCTCCGCGCGCCAGCCGAAGCCGTCGACGATCGCATCGCGCAGCGCATGCGCCGCGAGCGGCTCGCCGTGGACCACCCAGGCCTGCGCGGGCGCCCGCCGGAACTGGCCGATCCAGCCCAGCAGCGCGTCGCGGTCGGCATGGGCCGAGAGGCCGTTGATGGTAAACACCTTGGCGCGCACCGGATAGGTGTCGCGGAACAGGCGCACGCTCTCGGCGCCGTCGACGATGCGCCGGCCGAGCGTGCCCGCGGCCTGGAATCCGGGAAACACGATCGCGCACTCGGGCCGGGAGATGTTGTAGCGCAGGTGGTGGCGGATGCGCCCGCCCTCGCACATGCCGCTCGCCGAAAGGATGATCGCGCCGTCGCGGATCGCATTGATGCGCTTGGATTCCTCGAGCGACTCGGTGAAGCGCACCCCGTCCATCAGGGGAAGCCTGGCGTAGCGCAGCGTGATGCGCGTCGCCGCGGTCGCCATCGGCGAGTCCACGTAGACGGCGGCCGCCGGGATGCGGCGCTGCGCGCGCAGCTCGGCGAGGTAGTACAGGATCTCCTGCGTGCGCCCGACCGCAAAGCACGGCATCACCACGTTGCCGCGCTTGCTGCCGAGCGTGTCGTTGACCGCGTAGGCCAGCTCGTCGAGCGTCTGCACGAGGCTCTTGTGGTTGCGGTTGCCGTAGGTGGACTCGACCAGCACCACGTCGGCCTCCGCGATGGTCTCGGCGTCCTCGACGATCGGCCGCCCGGGCTGGCCGAGGTCGCCCGAGCAGACTACCTTGCGGTCGGCCAGGTGGAGCTCGACGATCGCCGAGCCGAGGATGTGCCCGGCCTTGCGGAACACGCAGCGCAGGCCCGGCGCGGGCCGGAACTCCGCGCCGAACTCCGCCGGGCGCAGCAGCGCAAGGCTCGCCTGCGCGTGGGCCAGGGTATAGAGCGGCGCGCCGCCCTCGTGCTCGGCCTCGCGCTCCTGCAGGTGCGCGCTGTCGGGCAGCATGACCTCGAGCAGCTCGGCCGTCGCCGGCGTCGCATAAACGGGCCCGGTGAAGCCGCGCGCCGCGAGGCGCGGCAGCAGCCCGGAATGGTCGATGTGCGCGTGCGTGAGCAGCACGAACGCGATCTCGCGCGGGTCGAACGCGAAGCGCTCGTTGCGGCCGCGCGCGTCGTGCCCGCCCTGGAACATGCCGCAGTCGACGAGGAACTTCAGCCGGCCGTCCGCGAACAGGGTGCAGGAGCCGGTCACCTCGCCCGCGGCGCCGAGAAAGCGGATCGAGGCCACGCGCCCTACTTCTTCAGGCGGTAGTGCGAGCGGTCCAGGTATTCGGCGATGTCGTCGACGTCGTCGCGCGTGTACGGCCGCCCGGTGAGCACGTAGCGCTCGGCGACCTCGGCGCGCAGCCCCGCGCGCGTGACGATGCGCGAGTGGGCGGCATCGCGATTGTGGATGCGCTCGTAATGGCAGCCGAGGCAATTCGTCTCGTACAGGAGCCGGCCGCGCTCGGCGTCTCCCTGCGCGACCGCGCCGGGCGCCGCAGCCAGCGCAGCAACCAGGGCGATCAGCACCGCGCTAGCAGGCCGCATGGCGATCCTCGCGCTTCGGGCAACCCTCGGGCCGCGCGACGGGCGGCAGCGGGCAGCGGTTCACCTCCTCGGCGCTGCGGTTCAGGAAGCAGGTGAACGCGCTCGAGGCCGCCGCGAAGGCCCAGCACAGGAAGAACCCGATGGAGTAGACCGCGAGCCGGCTCAGGCTCGAGGCCTCGCCGAACAGGTAGAGCTCCTTCGGATCGAAAACGGTGAAGAAAAGCACTTCGCCGATGCCGCCGACGATGAACGACGGCCAGAGCACGAGAATCGCGTTCTTCATAGGTCCTCCTGGACCACGCGCCATGCGCCGCGCGGGTCGTCGACGACCGCGCGCCAGCGGCCGGCGGCGAGCGGCGGCAGGGCGGCGCGGTAAGCGCCGTCCGCGCTGCGCGCCAGGCGCAGGCGCAAGTCGTTGCCCGCGCGCGTCGCGTGCGCGAGCCGCAGCAGCAGCACCTCGGGCGCGGCGCCGCGCAGATGCACGGCGATGCCGTCTTTTTCGCGCGCCACCCGCGCCGTGATGCCGAGCCGCGCCGCCTCCTGCTCGCGCCGCAGCACCGCGTTGATCGCGAGGCCGCGCTTGTAGTAGTCGTCCGCGACCAGGCCGTCGGCGCTCGCGTAGGCGACCCAGGCCGTAATCGAGCCCGCGACGACGACCGCCGCTGGACCCGCCATCAGGATCCAGGGCCAGGGCTCTCGGTACCAGGGTTGTGCGGGGCGCATGCGTTCACCTCACGATGAAGACCGACTTCTCGACCACGGCGACCTGCGCGTCGTCCAGCGCGCGCACGCGGAACCGGATTGCGTGCGTGCCCACGGCCGCGCTGCCGGGGTCGACGCGCACGCGCACCGGCAGCAGGCGGCTGTCGGCGGCGCGCACCTCGACGCGCGGCTCGGTGGCGAGCGCGAGCGTCGGCAGGCCCTCGACCGCGATCTCGAAGGTGCGCGCGCGCTCGGTGGTGTTCAT